>DATMZZ010000170.1:0-14937 GCA_035573175.1 Allostellaceae bacterium | reverse complement strand
GGAGATGACCCGGACCAGCGCCGCGGCGGTCAGGCTGATCAGCACGATGATGACGCCGATCACTGCGGCGGGACCAAACCGGCCATCCGCGAGGAAATCGAGCTGAAGCACGGCCAGCGGCCGCGTCTCGCCGGTCGAGAGCAGGATCACCAGGCCGATCTGGCGGATGGTCGCGGCAAAGACGAGCACCGCGACCACCGATACCGCGGGTGCCGTCAGCGGCAGGATCACGCGGCAGAAGGCCGAGAGCCAGGATGCGCCTGAGAGCCGCGCCGCCTCCTCGATCTCGGCGCCGAGCTGCAGCATATGCACCTTGATCACCTGCACGCCGAGCGTCATCGCCGAAAGGAAGCTGACGAGGATCATGACCCAGAGCGTGCCGTAGATCGGGGAAAAGACCGGCACCTGGACCACCATGAAGAGATAGCCGAAGCCCAAGACGATGCCGGGGATCGAGATCGGCAGCCAGGAGAGGATGTCGATCGTCGCCTGCCAGCGTGTCTTCAGCCGCACCGCGCAATAGGCGACGACGACATAAATGCTCGCCGCAGCCAGCGCCGTGCCGGTGCCGAGCAGCAGCATGTTCCAGAAAGCCTGGGTGAAGGTCACATCGGCGAAAGCATCGCGCCAATGATCGAGCGTCCACATCTCGGCCAAGCCGAAGAAGCCGAAGAGCTTCATGATGCTACCGACCAGCAACAGGCTGAGCGGCAGAAGGCTCATCACCAGCACGATGGCCACAACGACGAAGAAGGCCGGCCAGCGCCAGGCATGGAGCGGGACGATGCGCGACTGGTACTTGCCGGAGACGACGGCATAGCTGCGCCGCGTCGCCGCCCATCGCTGCAGCACGATCAGCGGCAGCATCGCCAGCAGCACGGATGAGGCGAGCACGCCGCCCTCGGCATAGGCCGGCGGATCGTGCGAGATGAGCTGATAGATCTGCGTCGAATAAACGAAGAAATTGAACGGCACGCCGAGGAAGAGCTCGATCTCGAAAGCGCCAAGGCCGTAGATCAGCGACATCAGCAGCACGACAATGATTGCCGGCGTCAGCAGCGGCACGACAATGCGGATCAGGGTCTTGAGCGTCGAGGCGCCGGCGATCTGCGCCGCCTCTTCGATCGAGCCGTCGAGATTGCGAAAAGCCGGCGTCAGCAGCATCACCTTCACGGACAGTGCCGTCGTCGTCAGATGCGCGAAGACGATGCCCCAGAAGGAATAGAGGTTGAAAACTGGACCGTCGGCGATGCCCCAATCGACCAGCCATTTATTGGCGAGGCCGTAATTCGGATCGAAGAGCAGCAGCCATCCTTGCGTAACACCGAGCGCCGGCAGGAAGAAGAGGATCCAGAAGCCGAATTCGAGCCAGCGCGCAAAAGGCAGGTCGGTGCGCGCCAAGAGCCAGGCGATCGGGATCGCTACCGGCAGCGAGATGCCTTGCGTCCCAAGCTGCACTCTCAGCGTGTTGAAAATCGCGGTGACGACATCGGCATCGGCGAAAGCCGAGCGCCAGGTCGCGAGACCCTGGCTCTGGAAGACGCGCGAGGGCAGCAGGCTGTTGATGACGACCGCAAGGATCGGATAGAGCACCAGGAAGGCGAGGACGATCACCAGCGCGCCAACCAGCGTCGCTTGCGTCGTGCCCGGCGCAAGACGGCGACGCTGCCGGTCGAGTTCGGGTGTCAGCGCCAACTGGGCCATCACATTATCCTAGCGCGCCCGCCCCGGGGCGCGGCGTAAAATTTCAACCGCCCGGGCCGGTGCCTGATAACGCAGACAACACAGCCCGGGCGGTCCCCCTCAAGCTCAAGGATTGTCGAGTGCGCTCCACAGCGATTTAGGGCGCTTCCAATCGCGGAGTGGTTTGCCATTGGCGAAAGCCGTCAACTCCTGCTTCCACATGCGGCGGAGATGCGCGATGGCAAGATCGGTCTGGCCGAGCATCTCCTTATGCTCGCGCGTCGCCATCGGGCCGAGGCTCGCTTGCACGACGCAATCCTGCACCGTCGTCAGGAATCCCATGCCGGGCACCAGTTCGGGATTCTCCTTGATGCTCTTGAAGTCGAGCTTGCCGGCAAGGATGTCATCCGCGATCTGCGCGGTCTGGCCGATCGGCCGCATGCCGGTGCGACCCACCACCTTCTCGCGGAAGGCCGGATCGTTCTTGTCGCCGAAAGGATAGACGCGATAGTCGAAGCGGATGTGATGCTCGTCATCGAGCGGGATGCGCCAGCTGCGCGCGAAATTTCCCATGCTCGGATCCTTGCCCGGCGGGCCGGCCCATTCATGCGTGTTCGGCATGGTGAGATACATCGTGTCGTAATGATCGGCCGTGTCGGAGAGGCCCGGCACGAAGACCTTCACGCCGTATTCCGTCTCCTCGACATTGATGCGTTCCGGCGTCTTGAAATGGAAATGCCAGTGCAGGAATTCGGTATGCGCATAGTCGATCGAATTCTCGAGCTGAGCCCAATAATTCGCCGGCCAGATATCCGTGGTCAGCCAGGCGAAATATTTGTCGGTCTCGAATTCAGGGGCGCGCGGAAATTCGGGTGGCTGGCCCTCGCCGAGATAGGCGAAGACGAGGCCGAGATATTCGCGGACTGGATAGGTGCGGATCCTCACCTTGTCGCAGAACGGCCGCGGCTCGGCCGGCTGCTTGGTGCATTGTCCCGTCTCGCCATTGTAGTACCAGCCGTGATAGGCGCATTTGATCTCGTCGCCTTCGACCCAGCCGACCGAGAGCTTGGCGCCGCGATGCGCGCAGCGCGGCTCGATGACATAGACCTTGCCGCTCCCGCCGCGAAAGATCGCGAAATCCTCGCTCATGATGCGGACCGGCTTGGCGCGGCCCTTCTCGATATCCTCGCTGCGCATGATCGGCTGCCAGAAGGAGCGGAGATAGCGTCCGCCGATCGTGTCGGGGCCGGTGCGCAGGAAATCGTGATATGTGATCTCGATGTCCTCGCCGCGATTATGCCCGATCGGCGATGTCTGTTCGTTGATGGCCATAGGATGCCTCTTCCGGCTCGCGAGAAGTGTTAGGCCGGGCGCAGGAAATCGCCGACGAGGCGATGCGTGCGCTCGGATTGATCGTGTTGCGGCCAGTGACCGCAGCGATGAAGCACATGGAACTCGGCGCGCGGCAGGCCGCCGAACAGCAGCAACCCGCGCTCCGCCGGCACCGAGACATCGTCATTGCCCCAGAGCACCAAGCTCGACGCCGTGAGATCGCGTAGCTCGCCATGAATCGGACGCGGCCGGCTCGCGGCGCGACGCTGGCGCTCGGCTTCCTCGTTCTTGCCGGTGCTCATCGAATAGAAGAGCTGCACCAGCGCATCGCTCGGCTTGTGGCTGACGAGCACCCGGCTCAGCAACGCCCGCGCCGCTTCGAGCGACGGCTTGTAGCCATGAATGGCCTCAGCCTGCTTTTCGCCCGCTTCGCTGCGCGGCGCAGTGCCGGGCGGCGGCAGCACGCTGCTCGGCGTGATCACCAGCCGCTCGACGCGCGGATCGCGCTTGGCGATCGCGCAGCCGATATAGGTGCCCATCGACGAGCCCCAGATCGCGCGCGGCGCCTGGCCGGTGAAAGCGATGAAGGCTTCGACATGCTCGATGCGCGCTTCGATCGAGAAGTCCTGCGGCTTGTCGGTGAGGCCGAAGCCGGCGAGATCGGGCGCATAGACCGTGTACCCGGCGACGGCGAAGCAATCGATGTTGCCGCCGAACTCGACTTCAGCCGAAGAGCCGGGAAGCTGGCCATGCAGCATGAAGAGCGCCGGCCCGCTTCCCGCGTGCAGATAATGCGTTCTGAGCCCGCCAACGCTTGCAAGGCGCTGTTCCGCCATCCGCCCGTTCCACCCTTACCCGATTCCTAATACAACCATGTTGTCATGACAACATGGTTTCCATTAGAGTTGTCGGCAAGAACAAAGCGTGCCGAGACGCGCTGACCGGCTGGGAGGGAGGGACGCATGACCCGGAAAAACGGCTTGCTGCGCTGGCTCGCTGCTGCCCTCGCCCTGGCGATCCCGGCATCGCCCGCCGCCGCGCAAGATTGGAAAGCCGAATTCCAGAAAATCGTCGATGCCGCCAATGCCGAAGGCAGCCTCATCCTCTATTCGCAGCCCAATCAGGATGCGCGCAACTTCCTGCTGCGGGAATTCCCGAAAGCCTATCCGCAGATCAAGCTATCGCTCTCGGTGCTCGATTCGTCGGAATTCGTCACCCGCATCCGCACCGAGCGCAGCGCCGGGAAATATCTCTGGGATGTGGCGCTGTCTGGCCCGCCTGGTGGCATCATCCTCTCGCATGACGGCATCCTCGATCCGGTGCTGCCGAAGATCCTCGATCCCGAGACCAAGAAACCCGATCTCTGGGGTGGTTGGCATGGCGCTTTCATGGACATGGCCGGACAGTACGTCTTCGCCATGGCGAAGTTCATCGCCGGCCCCTGGTACAACGCGCTGAAGGTCCCGCCCGAGAAGGTCGCGGCGCAGGGGCTGAAGCTGCTGCTCGATCCCAGTCTCAAGGGCAAGATCGCCCGGCACGATCCGATCCTGCCGGGCTCCGGTACGTCTTATGCCTATCTGCTGCGCGTGAAGCTCGGCGACGATGCTTTCAAGACGCTGGTGCTCGACCAGAAGATCGATTTCGTGCCCCAGCAATTCCAGGTCGTCGACGCGATCGCGCGCGGCACCGCCTCGGTCGGCATCGGCCCGCCGGTGCGCTCGCTCATGGGCACCTATACGAAGGCCGGCGTCAAAACCGATATTCGGTCCTTTGGCAACTCGCCCGACAATAATCTCGAGGCGATCGGCGGCAGCGCGCTCTTCGTCTTCAAGGACCGGCCGCATCCCAATGCGACGCGCGTCTTCATCAACTGGCTTCTGACCAAGGACGTGCAATACGGCATGGCCAAGGCGACCGAGCAGGCCTCACGCCGCCAAGATGTGCCGATCACTACCCAGCCCGATGAGACGCCCGTCAAAGGCGCCCAATACGTCCAACCACAGCGCGAAGACGTCGCGCCTGCGGTGCGGCAGACGGTTCAGCTCGTTCGGGAGCTGCGTAAATCCACGAAGTAGGGGCGCTTAAGCCTCGGCGCGCGCCCGAGCCGGCTTCGGCTTGCGCAGCTTGCGGCCTTCCGCCTTGGCTTCCGCCTTTTCGGCCTCCCGCAGCTTGCGCGTGGTCATTTGCGCGAAGCGGGCGAATTCATAGACCGTCTTGTCGTCCTGATCCCAGCAGACATAGCCACGGCAGGGCGTCGGCCGCGCTTCATAAACCGTGCAGGCATGATCGGGGCCGAGGAACTGGCAGGTCTCGTGCTCGTCCTTCAGCCACATCTTGCCGGCGCGGGTGATTTGCACCAGATGCTTTTCCTTGAACTCGCTAGGCGTCAAGCCAAGGTGCTTGGAAAGCCGCGCCACATCGTAATTACTCATCTCGACATAACCGGCCATCTTGCAGCACATTGCGCATTTCGCACATTCGAGCGGCGGGGAACTCGCCATAGAACACCTCGTAAGATCAATAGCGTATCTATATCGCTTCGTTCCGCCATGCTAAACCCCCATCGATGAGCGAAGCGCGAGAATCCACAAGAAATTCGCTCTTTGACGGCGGACGCTATCGTTTAGCCATGGGCCTGACGCCGCTAAGCGAAGCGGACTGGCTCGTGCCCCCTGCCTCCCTGCATGAAATCCTGGCCGAGAAGCACAAATTGCTCGCGACTCGGCACGACCTTGTATTCCGCGCTTTGCCCGAAGCCAGCGCCGCGTCGGTTGAACTGCTGCAATTGTTGGCGAGGCATTTGGCGCAGCGCTTCCCGAGCCTCTATCGCTTCGACGGTGAGCAAAGCCTCTTCAACAGCGCCAGCCGCGAGACCTGGACCATCGACGTGCCGCCACTCCATCCGCTCGACGTGGCCGGAAGGCTGGTGGCCGAGGATCTGTGCCTGCTGCAGGCGAGCGATGAGGGCTATCGCCTGATCGGCGCGTCGCTCTGCTTCCCCAATCGCTGGCTGCTCGAAGAGAAGATCGGCCAGCCTCTCGATTTCATCCATGCGCCCGTGCCCGGCTTCGCGCCGGCCTTGGAGCGGCCGATCAAGCATTTCTTTGCCGCGCTGAAGCCCGACCGCATCCTCGCCCGCGTCAATTGGGGCATCGCCGACGATCCAACGCTTTTCCAGCCGGTCGGCCGCGAAGCCGATGTGGCGATCACCGCAGCAAACGCCGGATCGGCGCTCTATCTCCGCGTCGAGCGCCAGACCCTGCGCCGTCTGACGCGGAGCGGTGCCGTGCTTTTCACCATCCGCACCGAGATCACGCCACTCGATCAGGTGATCGCGAGACCTGACGACGCCGTCGACCTTGCCGGGGCGATTCGCGATATGAGCCCGGCAATGCTGCTCTACAAGCATCTCACCGCGGTCGCACCGGCGCTGCTCGCCTGGCTCGATGTGCGGCAAAAGAATACGGAGTAATGAAGAACGGGGGGTCTCCTGAAACGCTTAACGACAATCGCGCTACTACTCGCCGCCTAGCACACCGTCGTCACGCCGTCACCCGAGGCTGACGGCGAAATGGCAGGCGGCGGTCGCGCCGGTGACCAATGCCTGGATCAAGGCGACACTCGGCGGCGACAAGGTGCTCGCCGCTTTCCACGAGACCTTGGCGCAGGTCAAAGCCGGCCAGTGAAAGCCGATCAGTGAACCAGATCGACGAGCGCGGCGTCAGAAAGGCGCCGCCGCTCCTTCGTGACCAGCGCGTAATAGGCGCCGCGCCGGGACAAGAGCACATCGGGCGGCCCATCCTCGAGGATACGACCCTCGCGCATCACAATGATGCGATCGAAATCGGCGACGGTCGAGAGGCGATGCGCGCTCGCGATCACAGTTCGGCCTTCCATCACGCGGTCGAGCGCCTCGCGGATGGCGGCTTCGGATTCGGTGTCGAGCGCCGAGGTCGCCTCATCGAGCAGCAGGATCGGCGACGCTTTGAGGATCGCGCGCGCGATTGCGATACGCTGGCGCTGGCCGCCCGATAATTTCACGCCGCGATCGCCCATGATCGTCGCGAAGCCCTCCGGCAGCATTTCGATGAACTCGGTGCAGCGCGCCGCATCCGCTGCGGCGATGACGTCGGCGTCGCTAATTTCGGGCCGGCCGTAGCGAATATTCTCGATGACGGAGCGATTGAGCATTCCGACATCCTGCGGCACGACCGCGATTGCGGCACGAAGACTATCCTGCGTCGTCGTGGCGATATCCTGGCCATCGATCATGATGCGGCCAGTTTGCGGATCATGGAACCGTTGCAGCAAGGCGAAGAGCGTCGATTTTCCGCCGCCGGACTCACCGACCAACGCGACCCGCTGCTCGGACTCGATGCGCAGGTTGAAGCGCTCGAACACTTTGCGCCCGTCGGGATAGGCAAAGCGGACATCGTCAAAGGTGATGGCGCCGCGCTGCCGCCGCAGGGGCGGTGCTGCGGGCACATCGCGGAGCGTATGCGGCACAAGCAGGGTCGCGATCGCTTCTTCAAGCCGCGCCATATGCTGGGTCGCATCGACCAGCGCCACGGCAAGATCGCGCGTCGCATGCAGAATGCCAAAGCCCAAGGTACTGACAAGCACGACATCGCCGGTGGTGATCAGATTGCGCTGCCACAACAGCACCGCCCAAGCCAAAAGGAATGCCGTGAGCGTTGCCGTAACGACGGCATGCAGCAACCGCAGCTTCTCAAGATAGAAGAGGCTGCGCCGCCGCGCCGTGCTTTCCCGGTCAATGGTTTCATCGAAGCGGCGATGTTCGAAGGCAAGGCCGCCGAAGGCGCGCACCAGCGGCAGATTGGAGATGACATCGACCATTTCGCCATCGGCCGCGGCCGCGCAATCGGCAAAATTGCGGTGCAACGGCGCTCCCCGCGCCGCGAGGCGGAAAAGGATCACGATCATTACCGCCGCGACCAATGTCATCGCCGCGGTCATCTGCAGACTGACCGTCGCGAGAAAGACGATTGAACCCAAGGTCGCAACACAGGGCGGCAACACATTCCAAATGAACATCGTCTCGACCGCATAGACCGCGTTCGAGGTCGCGGTGATGCGGCTCGCCAGGGTCCCGGGCATGCGATCGGCGAAATAGCTGGGCGCGTGACCGGTCAAGTGGCGGAAAAGATCGCTGCGCAGATCGACCGTGACGGCAACAAAAGTGCAATTCGCGAGCCAACCGGCGAGCCGCCAAGCGAGATTGTCGCCAACGATCAGCGCAACGAGCAACGCGAAGGCGCCCCAGATCGCCGCGCCGATCTTCGGTCCCGACAGCGCATCGACCAAGGCTTTCAGCCCGTATTGCGAGCCGACCGAGCAGCCGACAGCGATCAGCACCGCGGCCAAGATCGCGGCATGCGCGAGACCGCGTCGCCGGATGTAACGGCCGAGAAAAGCGAGAGGCCGGTTGGCGTAAGGGGTCAATTCTTCGTGCGCTGGCTCAAATTTCATGATTGCTTCAAGAGGTCATCGGTGACGGAAAAACTCACGAGGCGGCTGGTGACGGGAAAACGCGCCGACTTGCCTACTTCTTCCGTGCCATCGCATAGAGAATGCCGCGTATGCGCCGATGTTCCCGCGTAATGTCGCGCCAAGCTTGAGCTGCGACAAATTGCAACTTCGCCGATCGGGCGCGGATAACGCTCGCGTTGTCACGCGTTGTCACCGCAACCGCCAGCATATCGCTCGCGGGCCAAGGGAGAGTGTTGTCCATGCGAATTGCTCAGATTGCGCCACTGACAGAATCGATCCCACCGAAACTTTATGGCGGCACGGAGCGCGTAGTGTCGTGGCTCACGGAAGAGCTGATCGCGCTCGGTCATGAAGTGACGCTATTTGCGAGCGGCGATTCGACAACGTCAGCTGAGCTGGACGCGATCTGGCCGACGGCCTTGCGCTTCGATCCTGCGATCCGCGACGCTAATGCCTTGCATATGGCCATGCTCGAACGTGTGTGTCAGCGCGCGCCGGAGTTCGACTTCCTGCATTTCCACCTCGACTACTATCCTTTTTCGCTCTTCGCGCGCCAGCCGGTGCCGTCGGTGACGACGCTGCACGGCCGGCTCGATTTGAATGAGCATCAGACAGTGTTTCGCACTTTTCCGCACGCGCCGGTGATCTCGATCTCGGATGCGCAGCGTAAACCCGTGCCTTATGCCGGCTGGGTGCGCACCGTCCATCACGGTTTGCCGGCGCAACTGTTGCAGCCGAAACCAACGACGCCGGGCTATCTCGCCTTCCTCGGCCGCATTTGTCCCGAGAAAGCACCCGATATCGCGATTTCAATCGCGCGACATTGCGGTTTGCCGCTGAAGATCGCCGCCAAGGTCGATAAGGTCGACGTCGAATATTACGAAACGCGGATCAAGCCGCTGCTCGGCGCGCCCGGCATCGACTTTATCGGCGAGATCGGCGACGCCGAAAAATCCGATTTCCTCAGCGGCGCAATCGCGCTGATGGTGCCGATCTCTTGGCCGGAGCCGTTTGGTCTTGTCATGATCGAAGCCGCGGCTTGCGGCACCCCGGTGATCGCTTACGACGCAGGATCGGTCAGCGAGATCGTCGAGGACGGCGTCACGGGTTTCATCGTTTCGGACGAGAATTCGGCGATCAAGGCGCTCGAAAAAATACCGACACTCGATCGCCGCCGCATCCGGCAGCGTTTCGAAGAACGGTTTACCTCGCGCCGCATGGCGCAGGACTATCTCGCCGTTTACGCGGCGCTGATGGAAAGAAGCGATACGCCGAGGCTGCGCGTCGTCAGCTAGCGGCAGTCAGGCAGCACCTTATCTACGGCGCGCTCTCAACACGCGAGCGCGCCGGGGGCGATCAGCGCTTCGGGAAAGGCTCCTGGAATTCCCAGGTGTGGCCTTCGGGATCGACGACGAAGAGCTGTGCGCTGCCCGCGCCGAGAAGATTCTTCGCCTCGCCATATTCGATGCCGAGCCCTTCCATACGCTTGCGGAAGGCCTCGATATCGGCGACGAGCCAGGCCGTGTGACGCCCGGTCGCTGAATATTTCGTGCCGGGACCAGGCTTATAGTCCCTCTCGGTCGCGATGAGATGGAACTGCACCTTGTCGTCGGCATCGCCGAGCCAGGCGCCGCGGCCGATATCGTCGAGCGCCTTCGGCCGCTTCAGCAGCTTCAGGCCGAGCACCTTCGTATAAAATTCAATGCAGGCATCGAGATTTTGATGGCTGACCGGGATGCCTTCATGCATCGAGCCGAGCCAAGTCAGTGACGGGACTTGGGTTTGCGCGGACGCATCCATAACCGAGCTCCTCAAAGCTGATTCCACCCTGGCGCGGGACGGTACAGGAAAGCTCCCACAAGGGTCAAATTCCCCCCTCTTCCGCCACTTTTTACACTGCCCATCGCGACCGCCCATCGCCGCCACCAGACCGCTTAGCGATAGCGGCGGGACCGATCTTGCGATATCGTCCGCCGCAAGAACGGCGCTGCGGGGGATGGTGCGCGGCGATCAGCACGGAACGGGGCCTTCGAGGGGGAACGATCTCATGGCGACGACAGCGACATTTGGCACGGCCAGCGACATGCGCCAGATTGCGGCGCGGCTCGAGCGGCTGCCCTATTCTTCTTGGCACCGCAACATGCGCATCATCATCTGCAGCGCATGGTTCTTCGACGCTTTCGATTCCATCACCATCGCCTATGTCCTGCCGCCGCTCATCGGCATGTGGCATATCACCCCGCCGCAGATCGGCTCGCTGATCGGCATCGGCTTCATCGGTCAGCTCATCGGCGCCATCGCCTTCGGCTGGCTCGCCGAGCGCTGG
Source organism: Allostellaceae bacterium (assembly GCA_035573175.1). Taxonomy (GTDB): domain Bacteria; phylum Pseudomonadota; class Alphaproteobacteria; order ATCC43930; family CGMCC-115725; genus CAIKMD01. Next base: position 4,085 of record DATMZZ010000170.1, on the reverse strand, counting down.
GGCCGGCTCAATTCGATGATCGTGACCTTGCTGATCTTCACCCTGGGCGGTCTCGCCTGCGCTTTTGTCACGAGCTACGACGTGATGTGGTGGTGGCGCTTCATCCAGGGCATCGGCCTCGGCGGCGAAGTCCCACTGATGGCCGCTTATGTGAATGAATTCGCCAAGGCCGAAGGGCGCGGCCGCTTCTCGCTCTCGGCGCAAGTCATGTTCGCGATCGGCCTGCCGGTCTGCGCCTTCATCGGCATTTATGTCGTGCCCCACTGGGGCTGGCAGTGGATGTTCATCATCGGCGCCGTGCCGGCGCTGATCGCCATTCCGCTGCGCCTCATGCTACCGGAATCGCCGCGTTGGCTCGCGAGCCGCGGGCGTTTTGTCGAAGCGGATGCGGCGCTCAAGAGGCTCGAAGACGTCGCGGTAAAGGAGGGTAAGGCACTGCCGCCGCTGCCCCGCGATCTTCCCACGGTCAACGAGGTCAAGCCGCACTTCGCCGATCTTTTCAAAGGCATCTATCTAAAGCGCACGATCACCGTGTGGTTCATCTGGATCGGCGCCTATTTCGTGACCTATGGCCTCACCGCGTGGGCGCCGTCGCTCTTCAACATCGTCTATCACCTGCCGGTCCAGACGTCGCTTATCTACGGCTTCGTCCTCAGCGGCATCGGCCTCGGCGGCGCGTTGCTGACCATCTATTTGATCGAGGCGATCGGCCGGAAGCCGATGTTCGTCCTCGGCCTCGGTGTGTGTGCCCTGCCGCTGCTGTCCTTCGCTTTCCTCGGCCAGCAAAGCGCGCTCAGCGTGCTCCTCATTGTCTCGGGCTCGTTCTTCTTTTGCAGCTTCCTGGCGCTGGGCCTCGCGACCTACACCGCCGAGATCTATCCGACGCATCTGCGCGCGCTCGGCGGCGGTGTCGCCAGCGCATTCCAGCGCGCGGCTTCCTATGCTGGGCCGGTCGTGGTCGGCTTGATCCTGCCGAAATACGGCGTCAATGCGGTGTTCGTCGTGTTCGGCCTCTTCGCCTTGATGGGCTGCCTCGTCACGCTCTTCTTCGCGATCGAGACACGCGGCCAGGTGCTGGAGCGCTTGTCGCCACCGGACGGAAGACAACCATAACGCAATCGGGAATGATTATATGAAAACGCTGAAACCCCTTCTCGCCGGCCTCGCTCTGGCACTCGTTGCCGTCGCGCTGCCGGCTGGGGCGCAGACCAAGGTCAAGATGACCTATACCGCTGTCACCGGCTTCACGGCGGGCTATGTCGCCGAGCAGCAAGGCTTCTTCCAGAAGCGTGGTGTCGATGTCGAGTTCGTTCAGACCAACATCTCCGGCAATATCCCGGCGGTGATCGAAAGCGGTTCGTCCGAGCTCGGCGGGCCCACGCTGCCGTCGCTGCTGCAGGCTAATGACGCCGGGCTCGACCTCGTCGTCTTCGCCGGCGGCGCGGTCTATCCGCTGACGGGCGACGTGCTGATCGCGCGCAAGAATGCCGGCATCCAGAAGGTGACCGATCTTAAGGGCAAGACCGTCGGTGTGCCTGGCATCGGCGCGCTGCTCCACATCATGCTGCGCCGCGACCTCAAGGCGAACGGTGTCGATCCGAACAGCGTCAAATATGTCGAGCTCGGCTTCCCGCAAGCGGGCGATGCCCTCCGAAGCGGCCAGATCGACGCCTATCCGTCACAAGCGCCGTTCACCGCGCGCATCCTGCAATCGGGCGCCGGCGAGGCGGTCGCGAATTGGCTGAGCGCGACGCCCGACGGCACGCCGACCGTGATCTTCGCGACGAGGCGCTCATGGGCAAATGCCCATAAGAAAGAGATCAACGCGATGCAGGACGCGATGCGCGAGGCGCTCGCTTTCATGAAGGATCATCGCGACGAGACCTATCAGGCGATCGCCAAATACACCGGCCTGCCGGCGGCCGTCGTCAGCTCGCTGCCGCCGCCGATCATCAATGTCGATCTCACCCCGAAGCAGCTTCAGTTCTGGATCGACATCTCCAAAGAGCAGGGCCTGATCAAGGGCAATCCCAAGGCCGAGGATCTCTGGTTCCAGTAGGCGCTTCTTCGTCGTTGCGAGCGAAGCGAAGCAATCCAGTTGTCGAATCAGACTGGATTGCTTCGTCGCTACGCTTCTCGCGATGACGATTCAAATATTACTCGAATAACGTCAGGTCGACCGCATCGCCCATGTGGCAATAGCCGTTGTCGCTCGGGTGCAGGTGATCGCCGCAATCGTATTCGGCGCGCATCGACGCGGGATGTGATGGGTCGAGAACGGCTTTGTCGAAATCGATCAGCGCGTCGAAATGCTCCCCGCCATGCGCGCGTATCCATTCATTGATTGCCTGGCGTTTGGCCTCGCCTTGCGGCGTCCACGCGCCGGGATGATAGGTCTCGTTCTCGTACGGGATCATGGTTGCGCTATAGACGATGAGCCCGCCCGCCTTGGCGCGGAGCGCGAGCTGCTTTAGTCCCGCGATCATCTGCTCCGCGGTCACCACCTCCGCCGGATTGCCGCGCTGATTGCGCAGATCGTTGGTACCGATATAGACGATCGCGTGCGTCGCGCCCGGCTGCGCCAGCACGTCGCGGTCGAAGCGGCGCAGGGCGCTGTCGCCGCGCAGATCGTGCAGGATGCGATTGCCGCCGATGCCCTGATTCATCACGCCGAATAGGCGGCCGCTGCGCGCAGAGAGACGGCGCGCGAGTTGATCCGGCCAGCGGCTGTTGCTGTCGAGGCTCGAGAGATTGCCTTCGGTGAGCGAATCCCCGAAGCACACGATGCCTCCGGTATTCGCCGGCGCGACCATCTCGACGGCACTGAGGAAATACCAATTCTCCGTCTTCTCTTTCACCGGCAACGAAACGGCCGCCGTGTGATCGCCTTCGACTGATAGATAATTCGTCTGGTGGCAATTGCCGTGACCGGTGATCGGAAAGGCTTCCTGCACTTCGCCCGGGATATAGAGGCTGACCGCGAGATCGCTGAGCGCTTTGACATCGAGATCGACGGGATCGCTGACGATGAGCGCACCGGGACCGATCACCGCCGCCGTCTCGCCGCCGAAAGTCAGCTTGCGGTCGCTGCCGCCGACGATGCGCTCGCTGGCGCCGTCGCGCAGCGCGACATGCGCGGCGCCGATGGTCAGCTTCTTATTGCCGTAGAGATTGGAGAGCCGGACGCGCAGCCGCTTGCCGCCGAGTGTCGAGCGGACGATGAGGCGCAGGGTCTGGTTCTTGAACGCGCTTTTATCGACCGTCACGAGGCCGGTGGCCCAGGCCCCCACCCATTTTTCGGTGGCCCATTTCTCACTCGGCATGTCGCTCCCCCTATTTGCTTGCTGCGATCATTAGGCAGCACGATCGCGCTTGTCGAGACGCGGCGCCTCGGCCTAACCTCTGCTTATGCGCACGCAAATCGGCATTATCGGCGCCGGCCCCGCCGGACTTTTCCTCTCGCATTTCCTTCATCGCCTCGGCATCGAATCCGTGGTTCTCGAAAATCGCAGCCGCGAGGACATCGAACAGACGATCCGCGCTGGTGTGCTGGAGCAATGGCTCGTCGATCTGATGAAGAAGACGGGCGTCGGCGAGCGCATGGCGCGCGAAGGTGCGTTCGACACCGGCATCACGCTGCAATTCTCCGGCCGCCGCCATCACATCGATTTTGTCGAGCTGACCGGCGGCAAGGGCGTCACCGTCTATGCGCAGCACGAGGTGATCAAGGACCTCGTCGCGGCGCGTTTGAAGGACGGCGGCGATATCCGCTTCTCAGTCTCCGATACGGCGCTGCACGATCTCGATACCGACAAGCCGCGCATCGCTTTCCGCGACGGCAGCGGCAAGCCGGACGAGCTGGTTTGCGATTTCATCGCCGGCTGCGACGGTTTCCACGGGCCGAGCCGGCAGGCGATCCCGCATAACGCGATCCAGGAACATCAGATCATCTATCCCTGGGGCTGGCTCGGCATCCTCGCCGAGGCGCCTCGCTCCTTCCACGAGCTGATCTATTCGCGCCACGATCGCGGCTTCGCGCTGCTCAGCACGCGCTCGCCGACGGTGCAGCGCATCTATGTGCAATG
>DATMZZ010000169.1:0-2910 GCA_035573175.1 Allostellaceae bacterium | reverse complement strand
GGCATCTCCTGGCATCCGAAGCGGCCCCTCACCCAACAAGAGCTCGACTGGTTCCATAACGGCACGCCGACCGGCATCCACTCGACGATGATCCCGGGCACCTTCGTCGCCGCACGCAACAAATCGAACGGCTATGCCGATCCCGCGCGCGCCGATGCCAAGCAGCCTTGGCAGAAGATCACCATCTTCCAGGACCAGGACACCGCGATCACGGAAAGCATGGGTTGGGATTTCGACCGCACCGGCGAGTTCCTCGGCAATACCGATATCGTCATCGCTCATGCGCGGCGGCGGTTGATGGAAGCGGCGCGCGCGCTGCAGCAGGGCAAGGACCTGCAGGTCAACGCCACCGACTATCGCCTGCGCGGCGTCTCGGTGTTGCTGCCGCGCGACGTGCCGTCCTGGTCGGCGGCGGTGGCCGAGCAAATGGATACGCGGCTGGAGACCTTCCTGCCGGGTCTCTGACCTGGAGCCGGGGGCCTTCGTCGTCGCGTACGACACGAAGGGGGAGAAAGCATGTTGCGGGGGATCGCCACTTTATCGGCCATAATGCTCTTCGCCTCGGCCGCCTACGCCGATCCTGTGGGCGCCGAGCCGGTGAAGCTTCGCGTCGGCGGCGTCGCACCGTCGGCCGATCTCGTCGAGTTGATGTTCGCCAAGCAAGGCGTCGCGCGCCATCTTGGCCAATCCTACGACTACGCGCCGATGCATATGGCCGGCACGCCGCCGGTGATCACCGCGATCGCGACCGGCGATCTCGATATCGGCGTCTTTTCCTATTCTTCCTTCGGCCTCGCGATCGAGAACGCCAAGATGACCGATCTGCGGGTGATCTTCGACGAGTTCCAAGACGGCGCGCCGGGCTATTACACCGGCGAGTTCAAAGTGCTGAAAGACGGGCCGATCCGTGCGATCGAGGACATGAAAGGCCATGTCGCGGCGAGCCCCGGCGCCGGGAGTGCGCTCGACATCGCCATCCGCGCGATGATGAAGAAGCACGGAATGGAAGATAAGCGCGACTACACCATCGTCGAAGCGGCACTGCCGAATCTCAAATCGATGCTGCTGAGCAAGAAGGTCGACCTCGCCGCCGCCGGCACGACCGCGATCACGGATCCCGATCTCCAAGCGCAAACCCGCAACCTCTTCACCCAGGTCGAGGCCGTCAGCCGCACCGAGATGATCATGCTCGCCGCGCGCGAAGGCTTTCTCGAGAAGAACCGCGCCGCCGTCACCGATTTTCTCGAAGATGCGCTGCGCGCCCGGCATTTCTATTTCGATCCGGCCAATCACAAAGAAGCGGTCGCGATCGTCTCGCAATTCACGAAACAGCCGGCCGATCAGCTCGACCCTTGGCTCTTCACCAGGCACGACTACTACCGCGATCCGAATGGCGTGCCGGATGCGAGCGCGTTGCAGGGCAGCGTCGATCTGCTCAAGCGGCTTGGTTTCCTCAAGACCGAGATCGAGGCCAAGCGCTATGTCGATCTTAGCTATGTGCGGGCAGCTGCTGCACGGCTGAAATAATCAGCCTTTCAGCCCCGACCGTGCTACCAATAAGAAATGCGGGAGCCTGTCGAAAAATGACGTGTAGGAAGACCGGGGCCGGCGCGGTGATCCTTGTCCGCGCCATTGAGCCGGACGTCGCGCCCGCGTGATCGAAACCATCCTGACCGCGGTCGCGCCGGTCATGCTGACCGCGCTGATCGGCTATTTCTGGACGCGTTCCGGCCGCAGCATCGAAGCAAATGGCCTGACGCAGATCGTCACCGAAATCGGCACCCCCTGCCTCGTCTTCTCGACCTTTGCCAAGATGAGCGTGCCGACCGGCGCTTTCGCTGCCACCGCCGCGGCCTCACTCACCATCCTTATCGGATTTCTGATTGTCGCAACGCTGGTCCTGAAGCTCTGCGGCCTCAGCCTGCGCACTTATCTGCCATCGATGGCCTTTCCTAACACCGGCAATCTCGGCATACCGCTGGCGCTTTACGCGTTCGGTCCGGAAGGCCTCGCCTATGCGATCGTCTTCCTCTGCTTCACCTCGGTGATGAATTTCACGATCGGCCAGGCGATCGCCGCCGGCACGATGAGCTGGCGCGCCATCATCAAGATGCCGATCATCTATGCGGTGGCGCTAGGCCTCGTCGTCACCGAATCAGGCATCACCCTGCCGCAATTCCTCAGCAACACAATCAGCCTACTCGGCAGCATCACGGTGCCCTTGATGCTGCTGATGCTCGGCGTGTCGCTCGGCTCGCTGCGCGTCTCGGTCTTTCCGCGCGCTTTCGCACTGTCGCTGCTGCGCATCGGCATGGGCGCCAGCCTCGGCTTTGCGGTGACGGCGTTCTTCGGCCTGCACGGCGCGGCGCGCGCCGCCATCATCATGCAAAGCTCGATGCCGGCGGCCGTGTTCAATTACCTCTTTGCGCTGCGCTGGCACAACCAGCCCGAGGAGGTCGCCGGTATCGTCGTGGTCTCGACGCTCGTCACCATCGCGACAGCGCCGACGCTGCTTTATTTCCTGATTTAATGCGCGTGCACGCCGAAGCGGACGGAGATGATGCGCACCAGCGCCGCGGCGGTGAGGCTGATCAGCACGATGATGACGCCGATCACCGCGGCAGGACCGAGCCGACCATCGGCGAGGAAATCGAGCTGTAGCACCGCAAGCGGCCGCGTCTCGCCGGTCGAGAGCAGGATCACGAGGCCGATCTGGCGGATGGTCGCGGCAAAGACCAGCACCCCGACCACGGAGATCGCCGGCACGGTGAGCGGCAGGATCACGCGGCAGAAGGCCGAAAACCAGGACGCGCCGGAGAGCCGCGCCGCTTCCTCGATCTCGGCACCGAGTTGCAGCATATGTACCTTCATCACCTGTACGCCGAGCGTCATCGCCGACAGGAAACTGAC
>DATMZZ010000168.1:0-6427 GCA_035573175.1 Allostellaceae bacterium | reverse complement strand
GCGCGGAATGCGACCGGCGCGACCAAGCCGAAGATCGCCGCGACCAGCAACACGGCCGCGACGGGCACATCCCACCACGCGATGATCGCGAAGATCAGGAGAGGCGTCAGCGCCGCGACCGTCATCTGCGGCACGTAGCGGCCGAAAAAGATCTGCAATTGCTCGACGCCGTCGACCACCGATTGCACATGGCCGCCGGTCCGCTCATTCGCGAACCAGGACGGGCCCAGTACCGCGATCTTGTCGTAAAGTCGGCCGCGCAACGCTTGCTGCACTTCGGCCGCGGTGCGGTTCGCGACCATGGTCCGCGCATGCTCCATCGCGCCGCGCAGGATGACGGCCAGCGCGACCGCGAGTGCCAGCGGTACCAGCGATGCGACAGCCGCGCCCTGAAACACGCGCGCGATCAGCATGCCGAGCAAGACGAAGCGCGAGATGCCGATCAGCGAGGCGAGCAGGCCGATGAGGACGGTTGCGACGATGCGGCCGCGGAGGCCACGGGTTAATTCCCACAGGCGACGGTCGAAATACACCCGACACCTCCCGAACGATCGCTCAATGATTATGCGGCGATAGTACCAGGAAATCCCCTTCTGCGGTAAGCCTGGGGCGCCCTAAGTCTTACGGGTGGAAAGCCGCCAAAACGGCCAGCGCCTCGTCGATATCGGCCGGGGTGTGATCGGCGCAGAGCTGGAAACGGATTTCCTCATCGCCGCGCGGCACGACCGGGAAATTGAGGCCTGTCGCCAGGACGCCGCTGTCGAACAGGTGTTTCACCAACGAAGCCGTCCGCGCCGAATCCCGCACCATCAGCGGCACGATCGGATGGACGCCGGCAATGGTTTCAAGTTTCAACCGTTTGAGCCCGTCGCGGAAACGCTTGGTCATCGCGTGTAGATGCGAGAGCTTCTCGCGTCCCGTTGGACTGTCGACCAGCGCGACCGCGGCGGCTGCCGCTCCGGCCTCGCCCGGCGCGATCGGGTTGGAATAGACATAGAAAGGCGAGGTCTCGCGCAGATATTCGATCACCGCGGCGCTCGCTGTGACATACCCGCCATTGACGCCGAAGGCTTTGCCCAAGGTGCCGACGAGAATGTCGGCGATGCCGCCGGTCACTTCCTCCGTGCCGCGGCCGGTCGCGCCGAAGGCGCCGACGCCATGCGAATCATCGACCAGCAACAGCACATTCTCGGCGAAGCGCGCATCGTATTTCTTGCCAAGCGCCGCGATCGCATCGAGCGGCGCGTGATCGCCGCGCATGCTGAAGATGCCGTCGGTGACGATGATCGCTCGCGTGCAGGACGCGGCGGCTTCGCCGAGCTGCTGCTCGAGTGTGGCGAGATCGAGATGCGGGTAGACGAAGCGTTGCTTCGGCCGCGCCAGGCGGATCGCATTGATGATGCAATTGTGATTGAGCGCGTCGCTGATCACCGCGGTCTCCGGCGTAATGAGGCCCGGAAGCGTGCCCATCATCGCCGCATAGGCGGAGCTGAACACGATCGCCGCGTCGCGCCGGTGAAATTTGGCGAGGCGCTGCTCGAGCAAGAGATGCGGCGCCCAGGTGCCGCCGATGAAGCGCACCGCGCCGGGCCCGGTGCCGAAGCGGCGCACGCCGTCATCTTCGGCTGCAATCACGACTTGTTGCAGCGACAAGCCGAGATAGTTGTTCGCATTCATGCGCAGGAAGGGCTTGTCGCCCGCGCCGGCGATGAGATAACGCGGGCCTTTGCCGTCCTTCGCCGGCACCACGCCGGCGATCGCGGTTTCGGCGCCTTTGCGCCGGCCTTCGTTGTCGAGCTTTGCCAATTCCGCGCGCAGGGTCTGTTGCAGCCGGTCATGCGGCATGGCGCACTCCTTGATCTTGCCGGCTCAGTGTGCCGGCTTCAGCCTCGTGCTCAGCGTCGCGAGCATATCCTTGGTCATCGCCGCGAGATCATAGCGCGGTGTCCAGCCCCATTCCTGCCGCGCGGCGCTGTCGTCGACGGCACGTGGCCAGGAATCGGCGATCGCCTGGCGCGCCGAATCGATCTCGTATTCGATGCGAAAATCGGGAATGTGTTGGCGGATCGCATCGGCGAGCTGCGCCGGGCTGAAATTCATCGCCGTGATGTTGAAGGCATTGCGATGCATCAGCCTCGCGGGATCCGCGGCCATCAGCTCGAGCACCGCGCGGATCGCGTCGGGCATATACATCATGTCGAGCATCGTATCGGGACGCAGGAAGCAGGTGTAATGGCGATAGCGGATCGCTTGATAGAAAATCTCGACCGCGTAATCGGTCGTGCCGCCGCCCGGCGGCGCGACATGCGAGATGAGACCAGGAAAACGCACGCCCCGGACATCGACGCCGAACCGCCGCGCATAGTAATCGCCCAGCATCTCGCCGGTGACTTTGGTGATACCGTACATCGTCGTCGGCCGCTGCACGGTGTCTTGCGGCGTGCGGTCGCGCGGCGTCGTCGGGCCGAACGCGCCGATCGAGCTCGGGAAGAACACCGCGCAGCGATATTGCCGCGCGATCTCCAGCACGGTGTAGAGGCCGCCGATGTTCAGCGACCACGCCGCTTGCGGCTTTTCTTCCGCGACGGCCGAGAGCAGCGCGGCCAGGTGATAGATCGTCGTGATGCCGTGGCGGCGCACGACGTCTTGCACCTGATCCGGGTGCGTGCAATCGAGTGGCTCGAAGGGGCCCGCACCGCCGGCGAGCGCGCCGGCGGGAATGCGGATATCGCTGGCGATTACCGCAGCCGCGCCGTGCTTCTGGCGCAGCGCCGCCACCAATTCGGAGCCGATCTGCCCCGCCGCGCCGGTGACGAGGATCGCCGTCATGCGCGTCAGCCTTGCGGGATTTGCGCGGCCGGCACGCCGACCTGACCAGCCGCGTCGATCAGCTCTTTCCAGGTATTGGCATCGACCGGGATGCCGCTCTTCAACCGCTTCTCGCGCGATTTGCGCTCGGGATCGCCGGCGATCATCACCTCGTCGACGCCGGGCCGGCGCGGCGAGGATTTGACCCAGTCGATCAAGGTCGCGGCTTCGCGCTCCATCCAGCCCGTATCGCCGAAACGCGCCGGGTCGAGCACGATCGAGAACATGCCGTTCTTGATGCCGTGATTCGGAAAGCTCGCCTGCATCGCGCCGCCGCCGGTCAACACGCCGGCCATCAGCTCGCAGGCGAGCGCGAGGCCCGAGCCCTTATGCTCGCCGAAAGGCAGCATCGCACCGTTCTCGCGATAGAACACGGCGGGCCGCGTCGCATCATTGCCCTCAGCATCGATGAGATACCCGGGCGGGAATTCCTTGCCCTCATTCATCGCGACACGCAGCTTGCCGGCGGCGACGCGGCTGGTCGCGAAATCGAGCACCACCGGCGGCTTGCCACCATCTTTCGAATTTGGGGCAGAGGGGAAGGTGATGCAGATCGGATTTGTGCCGAAGCGTCCGCCGATCGCGCCGAAAGGCGCGACGCGCCCCGGCGCCAGCATGACATTGACGAAATGGATCGAGACGAGTCCCGAGGCCGCGGCGAGCTCGCCGTAAGTGCCGACGCGCGCGACATGATGCGTGTTGCGCAAGGCGAAGATGCCGACGCCGATGCTCTTGGCTTTGGCGATCGCCCATTCAGTCGCTTCGCGCGCGGTGACCTGGCCGTAACCCATCTGTCCGTCGAACACGGCGATCGGCCCTGTCTCGCTGACGAGCGTCGCATGCTGATTGGGCTTGAGGCGGCCCTCTTTGAAATATTTTACGTAGCCGGGGATAACGCCGACGCCGTGGCTGTCATGGCCTTTGAGATTGGCCTCGACGAGATGCGTCGCGACCTCGCGCGCCTCGGCCGGCTGGCTGCCTGTACCCGCAATGATGGCTTCGGCAAAGCGCGTCAGCGCGTCGGCGGCGATGATCATGGCGGCCTCTCCCTCGATGTCGTTGCGGCAAAATAATCAATTGCCGTCACGGCTTCCAGGCGGCAATCTCCGCCGGCCTAGTTTGGGAGGAAAGAATGAGGATTATCGCGCTCGAAGAGCATTTCTCGACGGTCATGGCGAATGAAGCGGTACCGCCGCATCTGCGCCGCGCGGCCGTATTGGTCGAGCGCTCGAAATATCTCGGTCACGACATGCCGGCCGAGCTTTTGGATCTCGAGAAGTCGCGGCTCAAATTCATGGACGAGCACGGCGTCGACATGCAACTGCTGTCGCTTGTCGCGCCCGGCCCGCAAGCTTACGGCGCCGATCCGGGTATCGCCGTTGCGACCGATGCGAATGATCGCATGCATGAAAGCTGCAAGCGCCATCCGACGCGTTTTGCTGGCCTGGCGGCTTTGCCGACAGGCGACGTTGCGGCCTCGGTGAAAGAGCTCGAACGCTGCGTCACCAAGCTCGGCTTCAAAGGCACGATGATCAACGGCCATCACGAAGGCGAATTCCTCGACAACAAGAAATTCTGGCCGATCTTCGAAGCGGCTGAAGGTTTGGGCGTGCCGATCTATATGCATCCGCGCAACCCGTCGCCCGCGGTGATGAAAGCCTATTATGAAGGCTATGAGGATATCGCCTTCGCCGCCTGGGGTTATGCGGTCGATACGGCGACGCATTTCCTGCGCATCGTCTTCTCCGGCGCCTTCGATAGTTTTCCCAAGCTCAAATTCGTCCTCGGCCATTGGGGCGAGGGGCTGCCCTTCTGGATCCATCGCCTCAACGACCATGCGCAATTCACGGCGAAGAAGCGTGGCCTGAAAAAGAGCCCGAAGGAATATCTGCTCGAGAATCTTGTCGTCACCTGCAGCGGTAATTTCTCGATCCCGGCTTTCCTGTGCGTGCTGACCTCGGTCGGCATCGACAACATGATGTTCTCGATCGACTGGCCGTTCGAATCGAACGAGGTCGGCATGGATTATCTCCATCATCTGCCGCTCTCGCCCGCCGATATGGAGAAATTCACGCATGGCAATGCCGAGCGCATCTTCGGGATCGGGAAGTGAGCCATGGCCGCGATCCGTAACGCACTGGTGGTCGGCGGCGGACTTGCCGGCCAGACTCTCGCCACGGCGCTGACCCGTAACGGTATCCGCGCCGAAGTCATCGAGCTGCATCCGCGCTGGAACGTGCTCGGCGTCGGCATTTCCGTGCAGGGCCCGACCTTGCGCGCGCTCAAATCGATCGGCCTGCTCGATTTCTGTCTCAAAGACGGCTTCGGCTATTCCGAGCTCACCAATTGCGACCAGAACGGCAAGGTGCTGAGCGTCGTCGATCTGCCGCGCATGCTCGGGCCGGACTATCCGTCTTGCGTCGGCATCATGCGGCCGATGCTGCACGATGTGCTGTTCGCGGCGATGCAAGAGTCCAAAGTCCCGGTGCGCATGGGCGTCACCCTCAAATCCTTGCGTCAAAGCGACGATGGCGTCGACGTCAGCTTCAGCGATGGCAGCACGGGCCGCTACGATGTCGTTATCGGCGCCGATGGCGCGCATTCGAAGCTGCGCGAAGAGCTGTTCGGCACGACGCATAAGCCGGTCTATACCGGCCAGGCGGTATGGCGTGCGATGGTGCCGCGCCCATCCAACGTGAGGGGCCGTCACTCCTATTACGGACCGCGCCACAAATCCGGCTTCAATCCGGTGTCGCAAACGCAGATGTATATCTATCTCGTCGAGAATGTGACCGGTAATCCGCGTGTCGAGCCGGATGAATGGCCGGCACGGATGCGTGGCCTGCTGCAGGATTTCGGCGGCCATATCGGCGAAGTGCGCGAGACGATCACCGATCCGTCGCGCATCGTTTATCGCCCGGTTGAATCGATGATCATGCCGAAGCCGTGGCATAAGGGCCGCGTCGTGCTCATCGGCGATGCCGTCCACACCGCGCCGCCGCAACTCGCGAGCGGCGCCGCGGTCGCGATCGAGGATGCGATCGTGCTTGCTGAAATGCTTAGCAGTGGCATCGGGGCTGTTGCCGATATCCTCACGCGTTTCGTTGACCGGCGTTTCGAGCGCTGCCGTATCGTTGTCGAGAATTCCTATCAGCTCGGCGAATGGGAAAAGAATCCCGGCACGGCCGGCGCCGATCCGTCGGCGCTGCAGGCGGCGTCCTACGCTGCGCTGGCGCAGCCGGCCTAACGTTCCGGCTTACTGGTCGAAGACCAGGCGCAGGATGTGGCGCTCGCCCTCACAGGCGAGAAGCGTCTTCTCGGCGATGTTGCGGATGGGGAAGCCGGCCAGCTGCCGCGCGCCCAACTCGGACGCTACGATGTCTTCTTCCGACGGCCGCTCTTGCGGCAGCTCGAACGTCGCGCCGGAGTAATCGATCGCGGCGGCGATACTGAACTCGTCGTAACTGATGCTAAGTCCGATGAGCCCGGTCGGCGCGCGAGTATCGATCACCGCCTCGATGAATTGCTGGATGCCGAATTGCACGCGCAGCGTGACATC
>DATMZZ010000167.1:0-8131 GCA_035573175.1 Allostellaceae bacterium | reverse complement strand
GAGACGATGGAGTGGCCGATGGAATTGTCGCCATCTTTTGCCTCCGGTTCCCCGGCCCTGCTGACGGCCGAGCTGCGGCATGACCTCTTCAAGGTCGAATATCTGCTCACCACGCTCGGCAACGCGCCAAGTGAAACCAGCGAGCAGGGCTATCACATCGCCTGGCTGCGCAATCGTCAGCGTTTTCTGAACACGGTCCTCGTGCGTCGCCGCGCGCTGCAACAGGACAAGGTCGTCGATCTCGCGGCATGGCGCCGCGCCGCCCTGCCGAAAGAATCGCTGGCCGACGTCGCCTAGCGCCGCGTTATCGCGACTCCATCGCTCCGAGCAAAGACTGCGCCGGTCGCGGGCGAAGGCGAATCCGCTTGTGCCAGCGATAGGCCGGCCGCTCGATCGCGTAATAGAACAACGTCCCCGCCGCCAGCGACAGCGCGACCGCGACGACGAGCATCGCGAGGTAAGTGACAAGCGGATCGCTGCCGAAGAGCGACGCGGTTTGAACCAGCCAGGGCTGCGTAGCCTCGATCAGCGGCAGGTGAACGATATAGACCGAAAACGAGATCGCACCGATCGCGCGCAGCGGCGTCGAACCGAAGAAGCACGAGGCACCACCGCTCGCCCCAAGGCACAACGCCACCGCCCCGATCAGCACCAGGGTCACGCTGAGCACGAACATTCCTGCCGAATCAGATGCGCCGACGAGCACGAAAGCGGCGGCGATCAGCGCGACGCTGGCGACGGGCACGCCATAGATCGAGACGCGCCGCGGCACCGCGCGGCCATCGAAGATCAGGCGCAGCGCAGCGCCGGCGGCAAAGAAATCGATCTGCCAATGGCTATAAGAATAGAAATCCTGGCCCGGCATCGCGCCGCTGGTCGCCACGGCGAGTTTGAGGATGGCGAATACGAGCGCCGCACCCGCCAGACCCCGGCCGAGACGATTCGTATCGCCGCAACGTACGGCGAGCGGCGCCAGCAGCGCGACGGCGAGATAGAAATGCGCCTCGACATCGAGCGACCAGAATTGCGCGAGCCAGTTGTTGTCGGTGTAATTGGCGAAGAACAGGAAATTCGCCGCGCTGGCGAACAGCGAACTGTCAGGCGGTTCGGGCGCAACGAGGCTCCATAAAACGAGAAACACCACCGCCGGCAGGAAAACGCGCACCGCACGCTTGGCCAGAAATTCCCAAACGAAGAAGCGCCGATCGCGCGCGGCGAGCACCGCCCCACCGGCGACGAGATAGCCGCTGATCACGAAGAAGATGCCGACACCCGCCCAGCCGATGCTGCCGATAGCCAGCACGAGCGCCGTCGTCAGCGCGTCGGAGACGATCACCCGATCGTAGAGCAGCGCATAAGGCCGATCGAAAACGTGACGCGCGATGACGAGGAGAATGGCGATGGCACGCAGCCCGTCGAGCCAGTTCAACCGCCCGGCTTCTGTCTCCGCCATTCCGCCCGCTGCCCGCGATCCCAAGGAAGGCGGAGCGTAACGCGAGACCCCTTAAGGGATGATAGAGGGACGGCGCACGAGCGGCACCGCAACGTGGTTAATTTGCGTGAATTCCCGGGCACCCGCCCGCTCGTGTTGCGGCCATCGCGCGCTTGCCATAGTGTTTTCGACCAAATCGATAACGCGTCGCCCCCAATCACCGGCACGGCGGCGCACGGGGAGAGACATGAAGACGAGAACACGCACCAACCGCGGCGCCAGCACGGCGGCGCTCGGGTCGATCATCCTCCTATCGTTGTCGTTGGTTGCCGCGCCGTCGCATGCCGCGGATGAGAGCTGGGACGCGATTGTCGCCGCGGCGAAGAGCGAAGGCGCGCTCCTGATCAAAGGCGGGCCAGGCACGATCTATGCCGAAGTCCTCACCGACGGCTTCAAGAAGAAGTATCCCGATATCAAGGTGAGCTACACCGGGCTCAACGGCTTCGAATCGATTCCACGGATCACGCGCGAGCGCGCAGCCGGCGTCTACAATTGGGACATCTACATCGGCGGCACGCCGTCGATTTTGAGCACGCTGAAGCCGGCCGGTGCCTTCGCGCCGCTTCAGCCGGCCTTGAAGCTGCCCGAAGTGACCGATGATAAGGCGTGGCTCGGCGGCTTCGCCGCGGGCTGGCAGGACCACGAAAAGAAATTCGCTTTCGCCTTCGACTTCACGGTCAGCGCGCAGGCTTACGTCAATTGGGATTTCATCAAGCGCGAGGATCTCAAAACCCTCGACGATCTCATGAAGCCGGAATTTGCCGGCAAGATCGTCTGGGACGATCCGCGGCTCGGCGGTCCGGGCATCGCCGCCGGCGCCACCATCCTGCTCAATCGCGGCGACAGCTTCCTCGCCAAGCTCGTCGGCACCCAGAAGATCGCTTACAGCAATAAAGGCCGGCAGGAAGCGGAATGGGTGGTGCGCGGGCAATACCCGATCGGTCTCGGCGTCGGCTCGCAGGATCTCGAACAGTTCTGGCGGCAAGGCTTGGGGAAGAACACCGAGGTCTGGACGGGCGACATCAAGACGGTTGCCGGCGGGCCGGGCTTCGGCGCGGTGGCGCTGATGGATAAGGCGCCGCATCCCAATGCCGCGATCGTCTATCTCAACTGGCTGCTCTCGAAAGAGGGGCAGACGGAATACGTCAAATCGGGCCGCAACAGCCGCCGGCTCGACGTGCCGCCGAGCGACCCATCACTCGCTGGCAAGCCCGGCGTGCATTACGAGGACATCCAGTCCGAGGATTCTATCCCGCTGCGCGACAAGGTATCGGACATCGCGAAGAAGAACATCGCGCAGTAGCGAGGATCGCATCGCCTATTTGGCGGTCTTGCGCAGCCCGTCGACGAACTTGGCGTCGGCGACAAGCTGTGAGAAAGCCTCCTCGCGCTGCGGCACCGAGTATTTGGCGCCCTTGATCGGCGCTGCGTCGGGCGCCGAAGCCGGCGGGATGTCCTGACGACGGCTGTCCTGCTCGATTGCCTTGGCGAGGCTCTGCTGCACGTCTTTCTGCAGCATCCAGTTGACGAAGACGCGCGCCGCATTGGTATGCGGCCGCTGGTTGAGCACGTAGAGGCAATTGCCGCCGATACTGATGATGCTCACCTCCGGCTTGTTGCCGAAAGCCTGGATGTCGGATTGCTTGATCGCGCCGGCCTGCGCATAGGGCGCGATGAGCGAGGCCACCGACGGGCCGATGCCGAACCATGCCGTTCCGCGCGCCATCGCCTCGATCACCTGCGCCTGCTGTGCGAACAGCATCGCCTTCTGGTCCATGACCAGCTTACGCAGATCATCGTCCCCGAGCGTCCGCATCAACGTCGCGTAGGATTGTCCGCTACCCGGGACGCCCGGGTCCTGCCATGCGGTCTTGCCCGCATAGGCTGGATCGAGCATCACACGAAGGCCGAGCTGAGCCACCTTGTCGGGCGGGACATGGGCCGCGTTGTAATAAGGGCTCAAGACGAAGGCCGACATCGAGAAGATGTATTTTCGCGGCGCGTCGACGAAAGCCTCATCCCAACCGCCCCAAACGGCCGGGTTGTTGACTTCGGGCAGGATCAATTCGGGCAAGAATGGATCGATGGCCCCGTCCTTATAAAGCGTGAAGCCCGCCGCCGCGCCCGCCGCCGCGAGGTCCCAAAGATACTTGCCGGTCTGGCGCTCGACGCGCACGCGCGCGACGAACTGCTCCGACGGGATCATCGAGAAATTGAGCTCGATCTTCGGATAGGCCTTCGCGAATTCGCGCAGGATGAAATCGCGCCACACCGGATTGGGCTGCGAATTGATGACGACGGTGCCCTCCTTCTCGGCGGCCGCGACAAGGCGATCCCATTCGGCCCTGACTTGATTCGGGGCCTGATCCGGAGACTGCGCCGAAACCGGTCCGGCCCACAGCGCTGCAGCAAACGCCGCGATACCGAACCAACCCGATATCCTCGCCATGCTCCACCCCCAGCGGTTGGGTGTCCCGCTCGCGCGCCTTCACGCGGCGCGGACCGTCACGAGAACCACATCAGAAAGGCGCGGTTCTGTCGATTGAAGATTCGCGGTCGCCGGGCGCTCGCTGCGGCATCTCGGCCGATTCCAGTGATTGCACCAAGCGCCGACTTTTCCTAATCTCCCGCGCTCCCGATCATGGGGCTCGCCGGCGACGGCGGCACATGGATCGGGACTGGCAAGGGCTGGCTTAAGCCCTTGATCGGTAAGGCGGCGGGGTAGCTCAGTTGGTTAGAGCAGGGGAATCATAATCCCAAGGTCGGGGGTTCAACTCCCTCCCCCGCTACCAAATAAATCAACAACTTAGTTTCGAAAATGGCTTGCTCCGGCAGGCCATTTTTCGTTGGAGGACACATCACGGACAGGGATTCTACTTAGCTAACGGCACCGGCCGAGGAGCATAGAAAGGCAGCCTGCCGGCAATCTTCTGTGGCAGCGAGCAAATTTAAGCGCTTCGCGCTCATAGCCTCGTAATCACACAGGGCCTTGAACTCATGCAGCAAATCTTCGATTTCGTCGAATACGATTACCGCGCCCGGTCGGATATAGGGATTGAGTAGGGCCAGCACCTGTATAGCCGAGCTGTAAAGATCCCCATCGATGTGGATCCAGAGCTTTCCTTGCGGCATGTAATCGCGCAAAAACATTGGCAACGTCTGATCGAACCATCCCTTCACAAATCTCACGCGATCATCGTCGATTGACGGCGGCTGCCCGCCAACGCTGAACGTACCTTTTGGATTCTTGTCGTTCCAATCCAGCGGTAACCCCTCGAACGAGTCAAAGCCCCAGAAGCGTACGTCTGGGTGTTTGTTACGTGCAGCAATGTGGCGCAATGATTCGCCGCGGAAGACGCCGAATTCGAGATAATCGAATGACGTGTCTCCGATCACTTCCGAGCTAACGAGGTCATACAGTTCAAAGCGGTCTTTCGTTCGACGCCCCGGAGCGTCAAAGCGTTCGGCATAACGGGCTGCGTAGACGGCGCGCAGAACAAACTCTTCCCGCCCCCCGATGATTGTCCGAGCCAACCGGCGTTTCGTCGCATTTTCCACCGCGATCCTCCAACGTGCGCTGTATTTGCTTTTTTAATAACAGTACAAGCTTTCATGGCAAAACAATGGCGGCAGTTCTGAGACCGAGCGTCAGCACGCCCGGAATGACAAATCACGGACGTACAGTGCATGTGTCAGGCCTTGGGCTTCATCAACGGCGATGTGGCGGTGAAGAACTATGCCGATCTCAGCCTAGTCGAGGAAGCGGCCAAGCGGCTGCTCTAGCGCGTCCTAGAACAGGTCCGGGATGAGCTTGAACGGATAGCCGCTGCCCTCGTCGCTGCCGCGAATCTTGCGCTTCGGCAGCTTGACCTTGTCGCGCGGCAATTCCTTATAGGGAATCTTCGCGACGATGTGGCTCAGGATATTGAGCCGCGCGCGCTTCTTGTTGTCGGAATGGGTGACATACCACGGCGCCCAGGCGGTATCCGTCGCGGCGAACATCTCGTCGCGCGCGCGGGAATAGTCGTCCCAGCGCGTATAGGATTCGAGATCCATCGGCGACAGCTTCCAGAGCTTCCGTCCGTCGTTGATGCGCGATTCCATCCGGCGCGTTTGCTCCTCGGCGCTCACCTCGAGCCAGTATTTGAGCAGCAAGACGCCGGATTCGATGATCGCCTTCTCGACGGCGGGGACGACACGCAGGAAATTTTCGACCTGGTGCGTGGTGCAGAAGCCCATCACCCGCTCGACGCCGGCGCGATTGTACCAGCTCCGGTCGAAGATCACGATCTCTCCGGCAGCGGGCAAGTGCGGGATGTAGCGCTGAATATACATCTGCGATTTCTCGCGCTCCGTCGGTGCGGGCAGCGCCACGACACGGAAGATGCGCGGGCTGACACGCTCGGTCAGCGCCTTGATCGTGCCACCCTTCCCGGCGCCGTCGCGGCCTTCGAAGACGATGCAGACTTTGAGGCCTTTATGAACCACCCATTGCTGAATCTTCACCAGCTCGACATGCAGCCGCGCGAGTTCGCGCTCATAATCCTTGCGTTTGAGCCTGCTGTCATGTTCGAGCGTGTGCTGCATTTGCGTGCCGAGGTCCATTCTGCCGCGATCAAGCGTGCATGCTGGCTCGCCGCCCGCGGCGCCCGATATCGGGTGAATCCTCGATTTTACGTGGCGCAAAACCCGGCAGTAGCCTGGAGCGGGAACCCAGTCTCCGCTCAGACGATCAGCGGCTCGCAAGCGGCGACGATCTGTTCGCGCAGCCAGCGATGGGCGGCGTCCTCGTCGTGGCGCTTGTGCCAGTAAAGGCTGATCTCGGGTACCGGCAAGGGAAAGGGCGGCTCATAAAGCGCAAGGCCGAGCGCTTGCGCATAGGCGCTGGCGAATTGCACCGGCACCGCCGCGATCAGCTCGCCGGCCGCGACTGCGAGCCCGACGGAATAGAATTGCGCGAGCGTCAGGACGACGCGGCGCTTGCGGCCGCGCTCGGCGAGCGCATCACTCACCCAGCTCGTCGTGCTGCCGTCGATCGAGCGCAGCGCATGCGGCAAGTCGCAGAAGAGATCGAGCGGGATCGCCTCGCCTTCCTTCACTTTCGCCGCTTTCAACCGCGCATGCCCCTTGGCGGCGATGATCGCAAAAGGTGAGCGAAAGAGAAGTTGGCGCGAAATCCATTCCGCGAGCTCGAGCGGCCGCTCCAGCGCCATGTCGATCTCGCCCGCCATCAGCAGCCGGTCGACATCGCCGCGCGCGCTGTCGAGCAGACGCAAGGCGATACCCGGCGCCGCGACGGCGACACGCTGCGACAATAGCGGCAAGAGCAACATCGCGAAGAAATCCGCGCCCAGCAGGCGGAAATCGCGCACCGCGGCGCGCGGATCGAACTTCGCGCTGGCGGTCAGCATCTGCTCGAGCCGTACCAGCGCATCATGCAGCGGCTCCGCCAGCGCCAGCGCGCGCGGCGTCGGCACCATTTCGTTGCCTTGGCGCACGAAGAGCTCGTCGCCCAGCGCGTGACGCAGCCGGCTCAACGCGGCGCTCACCGCCGGCTGGCTCAGCCCTACCCGCTCGCCGGCGCGGGTCGCGCTGCGCTCCTGCAGCAGCGCATCGAAAACGCGCAGGAGATTCAGATCGAAAGCCGCGAAATTCATGCCGTGGATAGCGCCGATACAATCATTCGATTTCCGCCGAAAAGCAGCTTCGCATATTCCTCAACGCACGGCGAGAGCATCGCCGCCCAACTGGAGGAGCGAGCAACATGGACACGCATATGCATCCGACGGCGCTGGCACCGATTCTGCGCGGCCCGCAAATCGGCCCGCGCCACGATATCTTCGGCGCCGCGCATCTCTATAAGCTGCTTCCCGCCGAGAGCGATGGCGGGCTCGCCGTGATCGAGGCCGTCCTCGCGCCGGGTGTCGGCGCGCCGCCGCATCGCCATGCTGACGAAGACGAAGCCTTTTATGTGATCAGCGGCGCGATCGTTGCCGCGTTGGGCGAGAGCGCGGCGAAGCGGCTCGAAGCCGGCAGCTTCTTCCTCGCGCCGCGCGGCGTCTCGCACCATTTCCACAACGAGGGACCCGAGCTCGCGAAGCTTTTGGTGATCGCCAACCCAGGAACGGGACTCGTGCACATGTTCGGCGCGATCGATGAGGCCGGGCGTCGCGCCGGCGGCATGCCCGCGATCGAAGAAGTCGTCGCCATCTGCGCCGACCATGGCGTGACGATCCTGCCGCCTGGCTAAGAAGCAGAACGCGGCCCGATGGCCGCGGCCTCGTCAGGCTCTCGCGCGAGCGATTGAATCGTCGATGATCGCCGCGGCTTCATCGGGGCCGGCCCAGCTTGTCACCTTCACCCATTTTCCCGGTTCGAGGTCTTTGTAGTGGGTGAAAAAATGCTCGATCTGCTCGCACATGATGGCGGGCAGATCGGCATAGGATTTCACATCGGTATAAAAAGGATGCAGCTTGTCGACCGGCACGGTAATGAGCTTCTCATCCACGCCCGCCTCGTCTTCCATCAGCAGCACGCCGACCGGCCGGCAGCGCACGACCGAACCCGGCACAACGGCGGTCGGTCCGACGATCAGCGCGTCGAGCGGATCGCCATCCTGCGATCGGGTATGCGGCACGA
>DATMZZ010000166.1:0-3619 GCA_035573175.1 Allostellaceae bacterium | reverse complement strand
TGGCCGAGGCGAAGAGTCGTCGTGGCGTGGCCGAGCAATTCGTATTCCTTGCGGTTGCCGATGCCGCCGCGATGCGTGCCGGCGCCGGCGGAATCGGTGATCCACTCATAGCGCTTCACGCGGATCGGGAATTCGGTCTCGATCACTTCGATCGGCGTGTTCGGCGTCACGTTGAGAAAGCCGACCGTGCCGGACGAGCCGTCATGATCCGATTTGCCGCCTTGCGCGGAAGTGAAGAGTTCGTACTGCACCGCTTTGCGGCCGGTGCGGTTCTGATCGTAGCCGACCGCGATCGCCCCAAGACCGAGCCCCGGCGAGGCAACGGCGCGGCTCGGATTGAATTTGGCGAGCGCGCGGTTGCAGGTGCTGTAGAGCACGTTGGCGAGGCCAAAATAGGAATTGATCGGCGCCGGCCATTTCGGATTGGTGATCTTGCCTTCCGGATTGACGAAATGGATGACGCGCCGCATCCCGTCATTGAACGGGATGGTCGGGTCGAGCATCGTGACCAGCGCCATCACCGCCGCGACATGGCTCACCTGCGGTCTGAGATTGGTAGGGCCCTTCACCTGATCGTTGGTCTCGGAATAGTCGAAAGTGATGTCGCGGCCTTTCTTCACCACCTTCACATGGATGCGCAACGGCTTGTCGAGATCGACGCCGTCGTGATCGACCATCGCCTCGGCTTCGGCCTCGCCGTCCGGCCAGGCCTCGATGCCATCGCGCACACGTTTCTCCGACATCGCCAGCACCGCCGGCATCGCCGCTTTGATGGTCTCGGTGCCGTATTCCTTGCAAAGAGCCCGCACCTGGTCGGTGCCGACCAGGGTGCAGCCGACTTGCGCACGCAAATCGCCCTCGATGATCTCGGGGATGCGGCAATTGTGTCGGATGATCGCCAGCACCTCGGGAATGACGCCGTCCTTGGTCCAGAATTTGACGCCGGGCAGGATCAAGCCTTCGTGGAAGATCTCGCGCGCCGCCGCGCCGGACGAGCCGGGGACGAGGCCGCCGACATCGGGCTTATGCGCATGCGAGCCGCTGAAGCCGATGACTTCGCCATCGACGAAGATCGGCGTGATGATGACGATGTCGGGCACGTGCAGCGTGCCGCCGAGATAGGGATCGTTCGAGATGAAGCAATCGCCGTCCTTCATCGCCGCGATCGGATAGCGGTCGAGGATGCTGCGTACTGTGTAGAGGTAGGAGAAAAGATGCAGCGGCCCGCCGGAGCCTTCGATGCAATTGCCCTCCGTGTCGAGCAAGGTGCAGGAGCCGTCATGCGATTCGCGCAGGATGGTCGAATAGCCGCTGTGGAACAGCAGATGTTCCATCGTTGAGACCAGCTCTTGCAGCCGGGCGATGATGATTTCGAGCGTGATCGGATCGAGCTTCATCGGGGCTTTTCCGGACGTCGCATTGGTGCTCATGGATTCACCTCGATGATGATATTGCCGTAACGCTCGATCTCGGCCTTCTGGCCTGGCAGGATGACGGTCGTCGAATCGAGCTGCTCGATGATCGCAGGTCCGTTGATGACCGCGCCGGCGCCGAGCTTGGTACGATCATAGATAGGCGTATCGAGATAGCCGTCCTTCTCGTCGAACAGCACCTGGCGCCGCGCGACCGGCTTCGGATCGCGCTCGCCCTTGGGCAGCTCGGGCAGATCGAGCTTCGCGACCTCGGCGTTCGACATGACGC
This sequence comes from Allostellaceae bacterium, assembly GCA_035573175.1. GTDB lineage: Bacteria > Pseudomonadota > Alphaproteobacteria > ATCC43930 > CGMCC-115725 > CAIKMD01. The sequence continues at coordinate 1,918 of DATMZZ010000166.1, read as the reverse complement.
GGACATTGACGATATCCGGAATCTCGCCCGTTGCGGCCGTGCCGTAGACTTCTTTGTGCATCTGGTCGAAGGCCGCGCGCACTTTCGCCTTGTCGCCCTCGATGAAGGCCTCGTTGCTGCAATCGATCGTCAGCTCATAGCCCTGGAAGGGATAGCGCATATCGAGCTGGCGCTGCAGCTGCACGGCTTTCGGCTCGAAGCCTTCTTGCGCGGCTTCGCGCCGCGCGCGTTCTTCGAGCTGGCTGAAGATGGTGTTGAGCTCCTCGACCGGCACTTTCGCGAGCGAGCCCATGCGCGTCTGCAGATAGTAGTGCTTCACATCGGTCTGTAAGAGGCCCATGGCGCAGGAGATGCCGGGATAGGGCGGCACGATGACGCGTGCAATGCCGATGTCTTTAGCGACGCGGGTGCCCAGCACCGGCCCGCCGCCACCGAAAGCCAAGAGTGAGAACATGCGCGGATCGAGGCCGCGCTCGACGAAAGAGAGCCGCAAGCCGACCTCGATATTGGTGCAGACGACGCGAATGATGCCGAGCGCCGCTTGCTGCAGGCTGAGATTGAGCGGCTTGGCGATCTTCTCCGCGATCGCTTTCTCGGCGAGCTCGGGCACGATCTTGAAGCGGCCGCCGACGAAATTGTTGGGGTTGAGATAGCCGAGCACGATATTCGCGTCGGTGACGGTCGGGTTCTTGCCGCCATGGTCGTAGCAGGCGGGCCCTGGATCGGCGCCAGCGGATTGCGGCCCGCCTTTCAAGAGTCCGTCCGGCCCGATATGCGCGATCGTGCCGCCGCCGGCGCCGAGGGCGCGGATCTGGATCATCGGCGTGCCGATATCCTGATCGTGGATACGGCCGTGGCGCGTCTCCTGATAGGCGTTCTTGTAGAGCACGCTGATATCGGTGCTGGTGCCGCCGACATCGAAGGTGACGATGTTGGGCTCACCGATCAGCTTGCCGAGACCGGCGCCGAAGACGACGCCCGCGGCGGGGCCGGAGAGCAGCGTCTGATTCGGATATTCGGTGGCGATGTCGATCTGCATCAACCCGCCATTCGATTGCATGATGAAGAGCTTCTTGGTCGTGAGCCCGGTCTCGCGCAGCCGGCCGGTGATCGCACGCAGATAGTTGGCGACGACCGGCCCGACATAGGCATCGAGCACCGTCGTCGAAAGCCGCAGATATTCGCGGATCAGCGGTAGCACCACGCTCGACAGCGAAACGCGCGCCGTCGGATGCTCCTCATGGATGATCTCGGCGGTACGTTTTTCGTGCTTCGAATCGATGAAGGAGAAGAGATAGCAGACGGCGATCGACTGGACGCCTTGCTCCTTAAGCTTGCGCGCAGCCTGGCGTACGGCGTTCTCATCGAGCGGCTCGAGCTCTTCGCCATCGAAGCCGAGGCGCCCGCCGACCTCATGCGTCATCTTCTGCGGCACGAGACCTGTCGGCTTCTGCCAATGCGTGTCGATGAGGTCCGGGCCCATCGGCCGGTTGCCGCCGCGCATGTCGTAGATCGCGCGGAAACCCTTGGTGATGAGGAGACCCGATTTCGCGCCCTTGCCTTCAATGGTCGCATTGGTTGCGACCGTCGTGCCATGGGCGAAGAAGTCGATGTCCTGCGCTTTGATCTGCGGATGGATTTCCATCAAATTCTGCAGGCCCGCCGCGACCGCGCGCGAGGGGTCGACGGGAATGGAGGGAACCTTCGTGACGAGGATTTTTCCCGTCTCGATCTCCATGCCGACCACGTCGGTGAAAGTACCGCCGATATCAATGCCGACGCGCCAACCTGGCATTAAATCTCCCCCGAATTCCTCAACCGATTACGACCACGTTGCGAAAGCCATCGCGTTGCCGGTGCCCGCTTCCGAGCGATAGCACGGCACATAATCCAGTAGCTTCATTTTGAAGCCGGTTGC
>DATMZZ010000165.1:0-5457 GCA_035573175.1 Allostellaceae bacterium | reverse complement strand
AGCTATAGGGCAGCTCGTAGAAGCTGTCGTCGCCGGTCGAGCCGAAGCCGCCCATCTGGGCGTGGATACCCTCGCCTTCCTTCAGGTTCTCCAGGACGTCGTAGCGCGGCAGCACCGGCTTCTTCTCGGGCGGACCCATATAGGCCCAGACGAGGCCATAGAGTTCGTCCACCGGATACCAGGGCTGACGGACGTTATCCTTGTGCTTGCCGCCTTCCGGCTCACAGGGCTGATCGAGACAGTGGCCTTTCACATCGAAGAGCCAGCCGTGATAGCAGCAGCGGATGCCTTCATCCTCGACCTTGCCGTAATAGAGCGTCGTGCCGCGGTGCGCGCAGCGTGGATAGAGCAGGCCCGGCCGGCCTTTGCGATCGCGGAAGAGGATCAGATCCTCGCCGAGGATGCGGATGTTCTGCGGCACCGGTCCGACTTTTTCGGAGAGCGCGATCGGATGCCAATAGCGGCGCATGAATTCGCCGCAGGGCGTGCCCGGCCCGACCTCGGTCAGTTCGGCATCCCAGGTCTGTTGCCCGCGGCCATAGGCGTTGCCCGCATTCTCATCCGCATTTCTCGGCATGTGGATCCTCCATCCCTTTGGGTACGAATTTTAGCTCAAGCGGTGCGGCCGGTCAGCAGGTGGCGCGCGAAGATGATAACCGGCGCGACGCAGATCACGATGAGGCTGCCGAGCGCCGCCGCATCGGCGCTTTTGTTGGCGACCATCAAATTCCACAGCACGACGCTGAGCACGAGATTATCCTGGCTTTGCAGCAGGATCGGCATGGTGAATTCGCGGAAGCCGACAATGAACAGCAGCACAAAACTCGCCAACAGCGAGGGCGCGAGCAGCGGCAGCACGACGCGGCGCGCCGTTTCGACCCAGCTCGCGCCGGCCACCGCGGCCGCTTCCTCGAGCTCATGATGCAACTGGCTGAGTCCCGCGCGGCTCGACCGCGTCGCGACCGCAAGGCGGTAGGAATAGGCGAGGACGAGCACCCAGACGGTGCCATAGACGCCGAGCGGCAGCGAGAGATAGAGCAGCAGCGCGGCGAGCCCCGCGATCACCGAGGGAATGCCGATCGACATGAAGCTCAGCACATCGAGCACGGCGCGGCCCGGCAGCTTCGTCCGCAGCACGATCCAGGCGAGCAAGGCGCCGATCAGGGTCACGATCGCGGCGCTGGCGCCCGCGACGAGAAACGTGTTGCGCAGTGCCAGCCAGAAATCCCCGCTCGCGAAGAGATGGCGATAGCCGTCGAAGCTCGCCGCGGATAACAACCCGCCGCTGAACGGTCGGTAGCCGAAAATGCTGGTCCACAGCAGCACGGCGATCGGCAGCGCCATCGCGAAAGCGAGATAAAGCGCGACGAAACCGAGCGCGGGCACTTTCCAGCTGCCCAACGCGAAACGTGACGGCCGATAGGCCTTACCGGTCACGGTGACGAAGCGCTCGGCGCTGCGGATCAGCCGGTTGTAGACCAGCAGCAGCAGCAGGCCGGCGACGAGAAAGGGCAGCGCCACCGCCGCAGCATGGCCATAAGCCGGCAGGTTGGTATCGGGGTTGAGCTCGTAATAGATGCGCGTCGAGAAGACGTTGATGCGCGCCGGCAGGCCAATGATCAGCGGCATCTCGAATTGCTCGAGCGCGATCAGTGTCGCGAGAATGAGCGGCGCGAGAATGCCCGGCCGCAGCACCGGCAAGGTGATGCGCCAGAACACGGCTCGGGGCGGCGCGCCCGCCATGCTCGCCGCTTCCTCGAGCGCCGGGTTCATCGTGCGGAACACCGCCGTCAGCAGCAGATAGATAAAGGGTACCAGCAACGCGCCCTGCGCCAAGATCATGCCGGGCAGCGAGAAGATATTGATCGGCCCCTCACCTGCTAAGCCGAAGGTATCGCGCAGCGCTAGATTGACCCAGCCGGCATTCGGTCCGAGTAGGAAGATCCAGGCGATCGCGAGCACCACGCCCGGCACCAACAGCGGAAACAGAATGAGCGCGAAGATCGTGTTGCGGAACGGCAGGTCGCAGCGCTCCGTCAGCCAGGCGAGGATGAAGGCGGTGGCGAAGCCGAGGGCGACGGCACCGGCGGTAAAGACCAGCGTGTTCGGGATCACATTGGTGTAGAGCGCGGGATCGCCATAGACAGCGACAAGATTGTCCCACGTCCAGACGGCACCCTGCTCGAAAGGCAGCATGTCGTCCGGGCCGCGGAACGCCGCCGCGAGCAGCATCGCGAGCGGCGCCGAGATCAGGTAAATGGCGGCGAGCGCACCCGCGCCGAGAATCAGCGCGCCGCGAAGGTCGAGCCTCAATTCTGGCCGCGCACCATCTTGGAGAAGCCTTCGTAATACTTCGCGCGTTGCGCCATGGTGTTGAGGTCTTCGAGGATCACCTTGGCCCCGTTCTGCTTGATCTCGGCGGCGAGCGCGGATTTCGAGCCCGGCCGGATATCTGCCTCGTGGATCTCCTTCTCGTAGAGACCGCGGCCCTCATCCGAGGATAACCACGCCGCAAGCAGCAGCGCCGCGTTGGGATGCGGCGCGTCCTTCAGCACCGTCACCGCGAACTGCCCAGCCGGTACGAGATCGAGGGTGCGATAGGCGACATCCAGCCCATCGGCCTGATACTGATGGGTGAGCGAGATCGATTCGCCAACCGCTATCACGCGCTCGCCGCTTTTGAGATAGGGCTCGGCCGGGCTATTGATGATCAGCATCTTGCGATCGTTGATCAGGGTGCGGCCCCATTTCTCCGCGCGCTCCGGCCCCCATTCGAGGGCGAAGAAGCCCATCATGCGCGGCAGCAGGAAGGATTGCGCGACGAGCTTGCCGGTCCATTTCGGATCGGTGAAATCGTCCCAGGTCTTCGGCAGATCGGCCGGCTTCACTGCCGCTTTCGAATAGATCGAGGTGTAGATGAAATTATGCGTCGCCGCGGCCTGGCTGTCGAAGAACGTATCCTTCGGATCGATGCCATAAGCCGCCCAATCTTCTTTCGCGAGCAAGCCGCGCTTCTGGACTTCGAGCATGCCGCCGATCGCGAAGGTCCAGTTGTCGACCGTATGCCGGCCGGCGCGCGCCTCGGCGATGATCTTGGTCGCGCCTTGCAGATCGGCGGTCAGATTGACGGTGATCCCGGGGAAGCGCTTGGCGAATTGGGCGTTGACCCAGCTGCCTTCGATCGCCGCCGGTGTCCAGAGCGACACTTCTTTTTCGGCTTTTGCCTTCTCGTAGAGCGCCTTCATCGCGGCATTCGGCTGCCAATCCGCTGCCACCGCCCAACGCGGCAGCACGAAACTCGCCGCCATCGCCACCAACCAAAGTTTACGCATCGCTCGATACCTCCCCGATGGGCTTCACACTAGCACGATTGACTCGGCATGTACCCCTCTCTAGCGTTTCTGCCCAAGAGGAATCCATAGCCGCGTTGCAGACCGTGTTCGACGCAATTTCTGATATGAAAATTCGGCCGACATGAAAATTCCGGTGATCGATATCGGTCCCTATCTCGCCGGCGAGAAAGGCGCGTTGGAAGCAACCGCGCGCTCGATCGGCGCGGCAAGCGAATCGCTCGGCTTTTATTTCCTCGGCAATCACGGCATTCCGCAATCGCTGATCGACCGCGTCTTCGCCGAAACGCAGCGCTTCCACGAGCAGCCGCTCGAAAAAAAACTCGACGTGCAGGCGATCGGCAAGGTGATCGGCTACCTGCCGCTCGGTGGGCAGACGCAGAACACCTCGATCTACGGCAAGAGCACCTATCCCGACGCCAGCGCGTCCTTTTATATCAAGCGCGAATTCGCACCCGATCATCCGGACCGCCTCGCGAAGAAGCCGTGGGTGCAGGACAATCGCTGGCCGCAGCACCTGCCCGGCTTCCGCGAAACCTGCCTCGACTATTTCGACGCGATGACCGCGCTCGGCCACAAGATGCTGCGCGCGCAAGCCATGGCGCTCGACCTCCCGCCGGACACGCTGGAGAAACATGCGGCCTTCAGCCCGAGCGGGAGCACGCTCCGGCTGCTCCATTATCCGCCGCGCGATCCGGCGAAAGAGGGACAGTTCGGCATCGGCCCGCATACCGATTACGGCTATTGCACCTATCTCGCCCAGGCGAAGAAGCCCGGCCTCGAAATCCTGACGCGCAGCGGCGAATGGATCGAAGCGCCCGCGCTCGAAGGCCATTTCCTCGTCAACAATGCCGATATGTGCCGGCGCTGGACGAACGACCGCTGGCGCTCGGCGCCGCATCGCGTCATCAACAAGACCGGCGAGGTGCGGTATTCGATCCCGTTCTTCTTCGGCGTGCGCGCCGATGTGAAGCTCGAATGCCTGCCGAGCTGCGCGAGCGCCGAGAGCCCGCCGAAATATCCGCCGATGTCCTTCGCCGATTACCTCGCCGAGCTCGAGCCCAAGAACTACGTTCTCACCAAGGCCCCAGCCTGAGTACAACCCTGAGCACCAAGAAGAAAAAAACCGCCGCACCGTCGCATCGCAGCTATCCGCTGGGCCATGCGAGCTTCGGCTTCAAATCCGTGCATGTCGCGCAACGCTGGCAGCGGCGGCTGGAGAAGGCGCTCGAGCCTGTCGGGCTGACGCATCTGCAATTCATCCTGCTGGCAACGATAGATTGGCTCGAGCGCTCGGGCGAGGTGCCCTCGCAAGCGCGGCTGGCGAATTTTACGCTGTTCGACCGGGTGATGATCTCGAAAGTCCTGACCCTGCTCGCGCAAAAGGGCCTCATCATACGCGACACGCATCCGACCGTCGCCAAGGCGAAGCGCGTCGATCTCACCACGGCAGGCCGTCACGCCCTCGCCCGCGCGCGGCCGCTCTGGGCCGAGACCGAGGAACGCTATTTCGGCCAGATCGGCGCCGAGCGCATGGCTGTGCTCGGCGAGCTGCTCGACGAATTACTCGAAACCAGCGACGAACGGTGAGACCAATACTCCCTTCGTCATTGCGAGGAGGGCACTAGCCCGACGAAGCAATCCAGTCTGATCCAACAACTGGATTGCTTCGCTTCGCTCGCAATGACGAATTAAGAAAGGCCGAACACCGCTCTCGCGTTGCCCTCGAGCATCAGGCCCTTGTCCTCGGTGCTGATCGGCAGCTCCTCGACATGCTCGGGACCGTGATTGGTGTAGGGGTAGTCCGTCCCGAACATCATGTGCTGCCGCCCGACATAATTATAGGCGAGCATCAGCGCGTTCTGGTCGATCGAGCAAGAATCGTAATAGAGGTTCTTGGCAAAATCGTCGAAGGGGCGATGCTGCATCTTCTCCTGCGCGTCGGGCCAGGCGCGCGGGATCGCGCGCAGCCGATTCATGATGCCGAGCATGCCGGCACCGGTATGCGCGACGATGAATTTCATGTCCGGATAGCGCGCGAAGATGCCGTTGATGATCATCCGTGTGACACAGATTTGGGTCTCGAAGTAGAAGCCGAGCATCAGCG
>DATMZZ010000164.1:0-10816 GCA_035573175.1 Allostellaceae bacterium | reverse complement strand
CAGCGAAAGCGAGGCCCGTGCCGAGCTGGAGCAAATGTGCAAGAAGCTCCTCGCCAACACCGTGATCGAAAGCTACCGCGTCGAGATCGTCGGGTGAGCGTTGCATTATCCGATCCGAGCCACGATTTTCTATTCCGTCATTGCGAGGAGCGCAGCGACGAAGCAATCCAGAACCTTTCGAACTCCCTGGATTGCTTCGCTTCGCTCGCAATGACGAGGGCTTAGGAAAGCGCGCCCCGCTGCAATCCGCCATCGTTGTTTTTCCCGGCTCCAATCGCGAACAGGACGTCTTCGACGCGCTGCATCGCGCCCAAGGCAAGGCGCCGCTGAAGGTCTGGCATCGCGAGAGCACGCTGCCGAAATGCGATCTCATCGTCATTCCCGGCGGCTTCTCCTATGGCGATTATCTGCGCTGCGGCGCGATGGCGGCGAATTCGCCGATCATGCGCGAGGTGAAGGCGGCGGCTGCGCGGGGCACGCCGGTCCTCGGCATCTGCAACGGCTTCCAGATCATCACCGAGGCCGGGCTGCTGCCGGGCGCCCTCCTCTGCAACAAGACGCTCAAATTCCACTGCAAGAGCGTCCACCTGCGTGTCGAGAACAGCCAGACGATCTACACCGCACGCTATCAGGCGGGTCAGGTGATCTCGGTGCCGGTCGCGCATCACGATGGCAATTACTTCGCCGATGACGAGACGCTGAACCGGCTCGAAGGCGAAGGCCGTGTCGCCTTCCGCTATTGCGGCCCGGCGGGCGAGATTGACGAGAAGCACAATTCCAATGGCTCGGCGCGCAGCATCGCCGGCATCTTCAACGAGACCAAGACCGTGCTCGGGCTGATGCCGCATCCGGAAGATGCCACGCATCCGCTGCAAGGTTCGCTCGACGGCGTGCCCTTCTTCGCCGGCCTCGTCGAGGCGCTGAATTGAGCGCCAGCTCGAAGCCTCAGCGCGAAGTCGGTCCCGCGCTTGCCGCCGAATTCGGCCTCAGCGCCGAGGAATATGCGCGCGCGGTGAAGATCATGGGCCGCACCCCCAACCTCACTGAGCTCGGCATCTTCTCGGTGATGTGGTCGGAGCATTGCTCCTACAAATCCTCGAAGAACTGGCTGAAGAAGCTGCCGACCACCGGCCCGCATGTGATCTGCGGCCCGGGCGAGAATGCCGGCGTCATCGATATCGGCGACAGTATGGCGGCGATCTTCAAGATGGAGAGCCACAACCACCCGTCATTCATCGAGCCCTATCAGGGCGCGGCGACGGGCGTCGGCGGCATCCTGCGCGACGTATTCACCATGGGCGCACGGCCGATCGCCAATCTCAACGCGCTGCGCTTCGGCAGCCCGGATCATCCGAAGACGCGGCATCTCGTGGCTGGCGTCGTTGCCGGTATCGGCGGCTATGGCAATTGCGTCGGCGTGCCGACCATCGGCGGCGAGTGCAATTTCCATCCGAGCTATAACGGCAACATCCTCGTCAACGCGATGACCGTCGGCATCGCGAAAACGGACAAGATCTTCTATTCGGCGGCTTCGGGCCCGGGGAATCCGGTGATCTATGTCGGCGCCAAGACCGGGCGCGACGGCATCCATGGCGCGACCATGGCCTCGGCCGAGTTCAGCGACGACAGCGAGGAGAAGCGCCCGACCGTGCAGGTCGGCGACCCATTCACCGAGAAGCTGCTGATCGAAGCCTGTCTCGAATTGATGGCAAGCGATTGCATCGTCGCGATCCAGGATATGGGCGCCGCCGGCCTCACCTCTTCCTCGGTCGAGATGGCGGGCAAAGGCGGCCTTGGCATCACCCTCGATCTCGACCAGGTGCCGATGCGCGAAACCGGCATGATCCCCTACGAGATCATGCTGTCGGAAAGCCAGGAGCGCATGCTCATGGTATTGAAGCCCGGCAGCGAAGCGACCGCGCGCGCCGTGTTCGAGAAATGGGAGTTGGATTTCGCGCGTATCGGCACGATCACCGATACCGGCCGCATCGTGCTGACAATGCATGGCCAGGTCGCTGCCGACATGCCGCTCGAGCCGTTGTTCTCGCAAGCGCCGCTTTACGACCGCCCACATGCGAAGACGCCGCCGAAGCCCGCGCTGAAAGCGCAGGATGTCGAAGCGCGTGAGCCTATCCAGGCGCTGAAGACACTCATCGCCTGCCCCGATCTCGCCTCCAAGCGCTGGATTTGGGAGCAGTACGATCACCTCGTCATGGGCCGCACGGTGCAGCGCCCCGGCGGCGATGCCGCGGTGGTCGCGCTGCCGGATAGCCGCAAGGCGCTGGTGATGACCTCCGATTGCACGCCGCGCTATTGCCAGGCCGATCCCGAGCTCGGCGGCGCGCAGGCCGTGGTCGAGAGCTGGCGCAACATCACTGCGGTCGGCGGCACGCCGCTCGCCATCACCGACAACATGAATTTCGGCAATCCCGAGCGGCCCGAGATCATGGGCCAGTTCGCCGGCTGCATCGAAGGCATGCGCGCGGCCTGTCTCGCGCTCGACTATCCCGTCGTCTCCGGCAATGTCTCGCTCTACAACGAGACCAACGGCACCGGCATCCTGCCAACGCCGACCATCGGCGGCGTCGGCCTTCTCGCCGATGTGAATAAGAGCGTCGATATCGCGCTCAAAAATCCGGGCGATACGCTGATCCTAATCGGCACGACGCAAGGCCATCTCGGCTGCTCGCTTTACCTGCGCGAAGTGCTCGGCCGCGAGGACGGGCCGCCGCCATCGATCGATCTCGCCGCCGAGCGCCGCCATGGCGATTTCGTGCGCGAGCAAATCGCCACCGGCCACATCTCGGCCTGCCACGACGTGTCCGACGGGGGACTTCTGGTCGCGGTCGCGGAGATGGCGATGGCCGGCGAGCTCGGCGCTACCATCACCAGCCTCGCCGGCGTGCCGCAGCACGGCTTCCTCTTCGGCGAGGATCAGGCGCGCTATGTGCTCGCCACCGCCCAGCCCGACGTGATTCTCGCAGCCGCCAAAAAGGCCGGAATTCCGGCATTAACCCTAGGGTCTACCGGGGGCGATCAATTGACACTGGCCGGGGGCAATGCCATATCGGTTGCAGAGCTTATTCGGCTCAATGAGGCTTGGCTGCCCGATTACATGGCGGACTAAGTCCCTGAGCCGAGCCCTTTAACGAAAGGCGCGGCATGGCAATCGATGCGGGCGAGATCGAAAGGCTGATCAAGGCCGGATTGCCCGACGCGCAAGTGCGTATCGACGATCTTCGCGGCGACGGCGACCACTACGCCGCGACCATCATTTCCGCCGCCTTCAAGGGCAAGACCCGCGTCCAGCAGCATCAGATGGTGTATGCCGCGCTGCAAGGCCGCATGGGCAACGAGTTGCATGCGCTGGCGCTCCAGACCGCCGCTCCCCAAGATTAATTTTCTCGCGAAGGATCGATCATGGCCGACCAAGTCACCGAACGCATCAAGCAAGACATCACCGACAATCAGGTGCTGCTCTACATGAAGGGCACGCCGGTCTTCCCGCAATGCGGCTTCTCGGCCGCCGTGGTGCAGATCCTCACCACCATGGGCGTGAAGTTCAAAGGCATCGATGTGCTCGCCGATCCCGAGATCCGCGAAGGCATCAAGGTCTTCTCGCAATGGCCGACGATCCCGCAGCTCTATGTGAAGGGCGAATTCGTCGGCGGCTGCGACATCGTCCGCGAAATGTATGAGTCGGGCGAGCTGCAGGAATATATGAAGGACCACGGCGTCGCCGCCAAAGCGTAGCCAGAAGACGGCGGCATTCTTGCTTCGACAAGGAATGCCGCCCCGCTGAAGCGAGAGCGCCGCATCTCGCGCGCTCGCGATCGAGGAGGTGAGAGACCCTTGACGAGCGGGCACCGGTTTCAGTTTCGGCTCTTCGGCGCGCTTGCCGCGTCCTCTCTCCTACTGCTTAGTGCTTGCGCCACCGGACCTGATTGGCGCGCGATTTCCCAACAGGCGGCGCAGATCCACGCCACCTGCGAGAGCCAGCACACCGATAGCGCGCTTGCGACCGAGCAATGCGCCAATAGCCAGATAAGCAACCTTTACGCCAGCGCCGGCTTCCCGGACATGGATGTCCTCGACGCTTATCTGACAAAACGCGAAGCGATCGCGGCGCAAAAGGACCGTCATGCCATTTCAGCCGAAGACGCGCGCGCCGAATTCGCGCAAGCGCTGGCGGAAGAAAACACGATGCTGCAACAACGTGCCGCCAGCCGCGCCCAACTGGCCGCGTCTACCCGGCCATTCTTTTGCGACCGCCTCGGTTTCCACTCGATGGTCTGCTACTAGCGGAGATATACTCACGCATGAGCAAATCACATTTGTTTCCAAAGCTTTTTGCCGCCGCGAGCATGCTCTCACTCGCCGCTTGCGCCGTGCCGAACTGGACGACGATCGATCAGCAGGCGTTCACCATCCGCGCCGCCTGCGAGCGCCAGCACAATAACGGGCTGATCCCGACAGAGCTCGCGACCGAGCGCTGCGCCAACGGCACGATCCATCGGCTCTATGCCGATGCGCATTATCCGCAGATGGAGGTGCTCGACCTATATCTCGCGCGGCGCGAGGCGATCGCCAACGCGGTCGACCGCCGGACCATCGCGCCGTCCGACGCGCCGGTGAAGCTGGCCGAAGCGGAGAGCGAGCAAGTCGCGGCGCTTGAGCAACACGGCCTCGATCCGGTGGTCTACAACACCGCGCCCTATCGGGTGATGGCCGCTTGCCCCCGCTTCAGCCTTCAAACCACGCTGTGTAATTAGCCCTACACGAGTCTTTCACATCGTCATTGCGAGGACCACGAAGCGGGCCGAAGCAATCCAGTCTGTCTCAACGACTGGATTGCTTCGCCCTCATCCCGAGCTTGTCGAGGGACGCTCGCAATGACGAGAGTATCTCTAAGCCGCGAAGCGGAATGCGGCCATGCTGAGGCCGCCGAGGGTGAAGCCGCGATGGATGCGTGCGGCCGGAGCGCCCTCGCCCGCCGCGCCGAGCGCGACGAAGAGCGGCAGGAAATGCTCGGGGCTTGGATGCGCGCGGCGCGCATGTGGCGCCTTCTTGTCCCAATCGAGCAGATCGTCGAGGCGATGGCCTTCGAGCGCGTCGCCGAGCCAATCGTCGAATTCGCGCGCCCATGACGGCGGCGGTCCGCCACGCGGATCCATCTCGCGCAGATTATGCGTCGCGCCGCCGGTTGCGAGAATCAGCACGTTCTCGTCGCGCAATGGCGCGAGCGTCTGGCCGATGCGGTAATGCCAGCGCGCGTCGCGCATCGGCTGGACCGAAAGCTGCGCCACTTTTACATCGGCGTTCGGATAGAAGGATTTGAGCGGCACCCACGACCCATGGTCGAGGCCATACTCGGCGTCGCCGCTCGCCGGAATCCCCGCCTTATGAAGCAGATCGAGCACACGCTCGGCGAGCGCCGGCGCGCCGGGTGCGGGATAGCGGATCTGATAGAACTGCGGCGGGAAGCCGTAGAAATCGTGGATCGTCTCCGGCTGCGTGGTCGTCGCGACCAGCGGCAGATCGGTGAACCAATGTGCCGAGACCGCCAGCACCGCGTCGGGCCGCGGCAGGCTTTCGCCGAGGTTGCGCCAGAAATCGCCGATCTCGCCCGGCGCGAGCGCCAGCGGCGGCGCGCCATGCGAGATGAAGAGCGTCGGAAGTTGCGTGTTCGTCATGACGCTAAGGTGGGATGATCGGGATCTGAGCGCAAGCCTCGCTTAATACAGCTCGTCCATCACGCGGCTGTAATACCAGCCATCGACCGCCTGCTTATCGCTCTCGACACCGCGCGCCACCGAGAAATCGCCGAGCGTTGGCGCATCCGCTGGCCTGCCGCGCTGCGCCGCCTGCCAGAGATTCGAACGCAACAGCGCCTTAGGGCAATGCTGGAACGCCTGCTCGACGGAGATCACGAGCACGACCTTCGGCTCCTTGCCCTTGACGACGAAGCGCCCCCGGAGCTCCGGATCGGCGCTGATCCGCGCGCGGCCGTTGACGCGGAAGGTTTCGTTCGCGCCCGGGATGAAGAAGATCGTCGCGACGCGCGCATCCTCGACGAGGTTCTTGAGACCGTCGATGCGGTTGTTGCCGACGCGATCGGGAATGAGCAGCGTCTTGCCGTCTTCCGACACCGTCACGAAGCCCGGCGCATCGCCTTTCGGCGAGCAGTCGAGGCCGTCGGCGCCGCATGTCGCCAAAACGAGGAACGGCGATTGCGCGATGAAACGGCGGCCCGCGGCGTTGACGTGGTCGAGCGCTTTCGTCGCCAGACGCTCGGTCGGCGGATCGAACCGCGCTGCAAGATCCTCGCGCGAGGTGAGGATGTGGTCGGTCAACGTGTCCATCGGCAATCTCCCGCAAGCCCCCGATATAGGCTCAGCGAAGCGCCGATTGGCCGGGATTGTCAACCGCGCCGCTATTCCGCGGCTTTCGGCGGCGTGATCAGCACGCGATCGACGCGCCGGCCGTCCATGCCGATGACCTCGTATTGCACGCCGTCGACCTCGATGCGGCTCCCGACCGTCGGAATGCGATGGAGATGCGCCATCACGAAACCGCCGAGCGTGTGATAGTCGCCGCTCTCTTCGTCGCTCGCACTAACGATGTTGAGCAGATCATGCACTTGATCGAGCGGTGTCATCCCATCGACGATGAATGAGCCGTCTGGACGGCGCTCGATCGATGGGCTCGGCGGCTCGCCCGGCTCGGCGATATCGCCGACCAGCGATTGCAGAATATCGGTCAGCGTCACTGCGCCTTGGAGATCGCCGAACTCGTCGACGACGAGCGCCAGCGGCTCACCCGATTTACGGAACATCTCCAGCGCGCGTAGCGCCGTCGCTGTCTCCGGAATGAACATCGCCGGCCGTACAAGCGGCTTCAGATCGAAAGGCTTGCCGCTCATCTCGGCGGTCAAGATGTCCTTCACCTGCGCGATACCCGCGACTTGCTGCGGCCCGCCATCGAAGACGGGGAAGCGTGAATAGTCGCTGTCGCGAACCTTGCGCCGGTTCTCTTCGACATCATCCTGCAGATCGAGCCATTCGATCTGTGTGCGCGGTGTCATCACCGCATTGACGCGGCGGTCGCCCAAGCGCAACGCCATCTGCACGATCGCCGTCTCGGCGGCATGCACATTGCCCGCCTGCTGCGCCTCGCGCAGCATGATGGTGATCTCTTCTTCCGTCACCGCCGCCGACTCTTTCGGCCCGCGCGGCAGGAAACGCAGCACAAGATTGCTCGATGCCGCGAGGAACCAGACGAGCGGCGCCGCGAGCCGCGTCATCAGCGCCAGCATCGGCGCCAAGCCGCCTGCGATCGCTTCGGGCCGGCTGAGCGCGACGCGCTTCGGCACCAGCTCGCCGAGGATCAGCGTGAGATAGGAGATCACCGCCACGACGACAGCGAGGCTGATCGGCCCCGCTTTCGTGCCGAGACCGAGCGGCGCGAGATAGTCGGCGACGGCCTCGGCGAAGGTCGCGCCGCCCAGCGCGCTGGCCAAGACACCGATCACCGTGATGCCGATCTGTACGGTCGAGAGGAATCGTCCGGGATCGCGCTTCAGCGCGAGCGCGGTCTTGGCGCCGGCGCGGCCGAGATCGGCGCCGCGCTGCAGGCGAACACGGCGCGCGGAAACGACCGCCATTTCGGCAAGGGCGAAGAACCCGTTCAGCAGGATGAGCAGGAGAATGACGGCGAATTGCAGCCAGAGCATGGCGATCCCGATTCCGGTGGTTTGTTACCACCAGAATACAGGTTTGCGCCTCGACGTGTAGCGCGCCTACCGTGGCCTGCCGGAATCCGGCAGATTGGCGCGCAACCCATGCGCCGCGATCACCGCCCAGGCTTCTTCGGCATTTTCGGCATAATGGAAAAGATCGCAGTCGCTACGCGATATCGTCTCTTCCTCGCACAGCACGTCGAAATCGATCACGCGGCTCCAATACTCCTTGTCGACGAGGACGATCGGCAGGCGCGGCGCTTTGCCGGTCTGCAGCAAGGTGAGTATCTCGAAGAGCTCGTCCAGCGTACCGTAACCACCGGGAAACACGACGAGCGCATTGGCGCGCATCGCGAAATGCATTTTGCGCATCGCGAAGTAATGAAATTGGAAGGTCAGGTCCGGCGTCGTGTAGGGGTTGGGCTGCTGCTCGGTCGGCAGCGTGATGTTGAAGCCGACGCTCGGCGCGCCGATCTCGTAAGCACCGCGATTGGCGGCTTCCATGATCCCCGGCCCGCCGCCCGTCGCGATGACGTTGTCGCGCCAGCGATCATGCGGCGCGAAAGCGCCGCCGCGCTGCGAGGCGATGCGGCCGAAATTGCGCGCCTCCTGATAGACCGCGGCGCGGCGCGTGAGCGCCGCGGCATAGGCGCGCTCGGCGTCGGTGGTGGCGGCTTTCGCGGCGGCCTCGGCCTGTTCCGGCGAGGGTGTCCGCGCGCTGCCGAAGACGATGATGGTCGAGCGCACGCCCCAATCGCGCAGCAGAAGATCGGCCTTGGCATATTCCAATTGGAAACGCGTGCCGCGCATCTCCTCGCGCAACAAAAATTGAGGATCATCGACCGCCAAGACGTAGCTGCGCGATTGCTTTTGAAGCTCATTATCGGCCACGATGCCGCTCCACGAAAAATAGCGCTTGCCGAGACATAGCATTTTTCACGCAGCGCGAGGCATCACTTCGCGATAGAGGAGCGACTCGGGGATGAGAATATCGTTTCATGGCGCGGCTCAGGACGTGACCGGCTCGTGCCATCTGGTCGAAGCCGCCGGTAAACGTATCCTGATCGATTGCGGCCTGCATCAGGGCAGCCGCGCGCTCAATCTCGAGAATGCCGAGCCTTTCGGCTTCGATGCCGCCGCGATCGATTGCGTGCTCCTGACCCATGCGCATCTCGACCATTGCGGCCGCCTGCCGCTGCTCAGCAAGCGCGGTTTCAAGGGCCCGATCGTCACCACGGCCGCCTCGCGCGAGCTCGCCAGCCTGGTGATCCTCGATTCGGCCTACCTGCAGGAAAGCGACGCGGCGCATGACGCGCGCGCCGCGGCGCGGATCGGCGCCAAAGCTGCGCCGCCGCTTTACACCGTGCTCGACGCGACCAACGCGCTGCATCAATTCGGCCAAGCGGTCGACTACGAGAAGCCTTTTGAGATCGCGCCCGGCATCAAGGCGACCTTCTTCAATGCCGGCCATATCCTCGGCTCGGCCGGCGTCCTTCTCGAGATTGACGAGGGCGGCAAGAAGCGCAGCGTGTTCTTCTCGGGCGATATCGGCAATGCCGACCGGCCGCTGCTCCCGCCGCCGCGCACGCCGGCAGCGGCGCAAGCCGTGGTCATGGAATCGACCTATGGCGACCGCAACCACCGCCCCTATCGCGAATCGGTCGAAGAGCTCTACGCCGCGATCACTGCGACTTTCGCGCGCGGCGGCAACGTCATCATCCCGACCTTTGCCCTGGAGCGCGCGCAGGAGTTGCTCTACATCCTGCGGCAAGGCGTCGAGACCAACCGCCTGCCGCCCACAATGCCGGTCTTCGTCGATTCGCCAATGGCGATTTCGGCCACCCAGATTTTCGAGCGCTATCCCGATTGCTACTCGCCGGCGGTCGCCGAGCTGTTCCGCCAAGGCAAGGACCCCTTCGCCCTGCCCGCGCTCCATTTCACCCGCGAGCGCGCCGAATCGGTCGCGATCAACCAGGTCAAAGGCGGCGCGATCATCATGGCCGGCTCGGGCATGGCGACGGGCGGCCGCGTCGTCCACCATCTGCGGCACAATCTGGCGCGGCCGGAAGCCGGCGTGATCTTCGTCGGCTATGCCGCACCGGGGACGCTGGCGCGGCGGGTCATCGACGGCGCCAAGCATGTCACGATGTTCGGCGAGCAGGTCCAGGTCCGCGCCTCGATCCACACCGTAAACGGCTTCTCCGCCCATGCCGACCAGACCGAGCTGATCGCCTGGCGCCGGCGCATGAGCGGGATCGAGACCACCTTCATCGTCCATGGCGAGGAGCCGATCATGCGCAAGCTCGCCGACAAGCTCGGCCCCGGCCGGATCGAGATTCCGGCGCTGCATCAAAGCTACGAGCTCTAAAGATTTCGGTCTCGCCGCCGGGAACCTTTCCCCTCCGGACAGCATCTAACCCTCTACCACTGATATAATCGCCGGCAGAGCGAGCGGAGCAGGATGTCAGTTACCGAAGCAGCACGAAGCGAGGACGATCTGGTCGCGCGCGCCCGTGAGCGCGACGAATTCGCGATCCGCGCCCTGATCCAGCGGCACAACCAGCGTCTTTATCGAATCGCGCGCGGCATCCTGCGCGACGATGCCGAGGCCGAGGACGCTTTGCAGGAAGGTTACCTCAAAGCCTTCTCGCATCTCGATGATTTTGCAGGAAATGCCGCGATTGGCACCTGGCTCTGCCGGATCGTGATGAACGAGGCTTTGGGCCGCCTCCGGCAGCGTCGTCCCGTGGTCGATTGGAATAGCGTAGAAGAGGCTGGAATGCCGAGCGCCGAAATCATCCGCTTTTCGACCTCCGGATCGCGGCCTGATCCGGAACACGCCCTGGCGCAGCGACAGATCCGCGGCCTCCTCGAAGAGGCGATCGACCGGTTACCCGACGATTTCCGCATGGTGCTCATCGCCCGCGTGGTCGAAGAGATGAGCATCCAGGAAACCGCCACGCTGCTCGGCATCCGGCCGGAGACTGTGAAGACGCGGCTGCACCGCGCACGCCTGTTGCTGCGGCGGACCCTCGAAGCGCAGATCGGGCCGATGGCGACAGAGGTGTTCCCGTTCGA
>DATMZZ010000163.1:0-3537 GCA_035573175.1 Allostellaceae bacterium | reverse complement strand
GCCTCGAGGAGCTTTCGGGCGGCACCTTCACCATCACCAATGGCGGCGTCTTCGGCTGCTGCTCTCGACCCCGATCCTCAACCCGCCGCAGGCGGCGATCCTCGGCATGCACAAGATCCAGAAGCGCCCGGTCGTGATCGGCGACAAGATCGAAGCGCGGCCGATGATGTATCTCGCGCTCTCCTACGATCATCGCATGATCGACGGCCGCGAGGCGGTGACCTTCCTGGTGCGCGTCAAGGAATGCATCGAGGACCCGCAGCGCATGCTGTTCGGCGTCTAAGCGCCACGGTGCTTTTTGTTTCGTCATTGCCGGGCTTGTCCCGGCAATCCATGGACCCGCGGAACAAGTCCGCGGGTGACGCTTTGATATAGAGGTCGTCTCAAATGGCCGACACATTCGACGTCATCATCATCGGCAGCGGCCCCGGCGGCTATGTCGCGGCGATCCGTGCCGCGCAGCTCGGCATGAAGACTGCCTGTATCGACAAGCGCTCGTCGCCGGGCGGCACCTGCCTCAATATCGGCTGCATCCCGTCGAAAGCGCTGCTGCAATCCTCGGAGAAATTCGAGGAAGCCAATCACGCGCTCGCCGTGCACGGCATCAAAGCGGGCAAGATCGAAGTCGATCTGCCGACCATGCTCGCGCGCAAGGACAAGGTCGTCAGCGACAATACCAAGGGCGTCGAATTCCTCTTCCGCAAGAACAAGGTCGCTTTCGTCAAAGGCACGGCGAAGTTCACCGCGAAGGATACGCTTGAGGTCACCGGTGAAGACGGCAAGACGCAGGAGCTGAAAGCCAACAAGGCGATCATCATCGCCACCGGCTCGGACAGCGTGAATCTTCCCGGCATCAATATCGACGAGAAGACGATCGTCTCCTCGACCGGCGCGCTGTCGCTGGCATCCGTGCCGAAGCACCTCGTCGTCGTCGGCGGCGGCTATATCGGCCTCGAAATGGGCTCGGTGTGGCGGCGCCTCGGTGCGCAAGTCACGGTGGTCGAATTCCTCGACCGCATCACGCCGACGATGGATCTCGAAATCGGCAAGGCGCTGCAGGCCTCGCTGGCGAAGCAAGGCTTCGCCTTCAAGCTCGGCACCAAAGTGACGGGCGCGAAGAAGGCGAATGGCAGCTGGTCACTATCGCTCGAAGCCGCGCCAAATAATTCAGGGGAGGGCGGCGGTAAGGCGGAAGAACTCGCCTGCGACGTCG
This sequence comes from Allostellaceae bacterium, assembly GCA_035573175.1. Classification (GTDB taxonomy): domain Bacteria; phylum Pseudomonadota; class Alphaproteobacteria; order ATCC43930; family CGMCC-115725; genus CAIKMD01. The sequence goes on along the minus strand of DATMZZ010000163.1, from coordinate 2,324 downwards.
TGCTCGTCTCGGTTGGACGGCGGCCTTATACGGACAATCTTGGTCTCGATGCGGTCGGCGTGAAGCTCGACAACAAAGGCCGCATCATGGTCGATCCGCATTTCGCAACCAATGTGCCGGGCATCTACGCGATCGGCGATGTCGTCGCCGGACCGATGCTGGCGCATAAGGCCTCGGAAGAAGGCGTCGTACTCGTCGAGACGCTCGCCGGCCAGAAGCCGCATATCGATTACGACGCAATTCCGGCGGTGATCTATACCCATCCGGAAGTCGGCTCCGTCGGCAAGACCGAGGAAGAGCTGAAAGCCGCGGGCGTCGCCTATCGTGTCGGCAAATTTCCGTTCACGGCCAATGGCCGCGCGCGCGCCAACGCCGACACCGAAGGCTTCGTCAAAATCATCGCCGATCAGAAAACCGATCGTGTGCTCGGCGTGCACATCATCGGCGCCGATGCCGGCACGATGATCGCCGAAGCCGCGCTGGCGATGGAATTCGGCGCGACATCGGAAGACATCGCCCGCACGGTTCACGCGCATCCGACGCTGAACGAGGCGGTGAAAGAAGCCGCGCTCGCCGTCGGCCCCGGCGCGATTCATATCTAACTTTACCGGTCGTCATTGCGAGAAGGCCCAACGGGCCGACGAAGCAATCCAGTGGTTGAACCAGACTGGATTGCTTCGCTTCGCTCGCAATGACGGCTAACTGAATTAGCCCTTGAACCGGTTGCGCAGCGCGTCCCATTCGGCGGCGCCCATGCGGCGCAGGCGCTCGCGGACATTGACGGTGGCGGCGGGAAGACGGCGCTCTGTCTTCAACTCAGCGAGTGTCGCGGCGAAGGCGCTCATCGCTTCCTGCAGCAACAGGCCGGGCACGATGACGATGCGGTAGCCAGCGCGCTCGGCCTCGCCGAGGTCGCGCAGCGGTGTCCGGCCGCCGACCGAGAGATTGAGCAGACATGGCCCGTTGACGCGCTTCGGCACCGCGGCGATCTCGTCCATATTTTGCGGTGCTTCGAGGAAGGCGATATCGGCACCCGCTTCGAGCGCCGCGTTCATGCGCTCGACGGCTTCATCGAGACCGAGCACGGCACGTGCATCGGTGCGGGCGATGATGACGAAATCGGGATCTGGCCTCGCCGCAACAGCGGCCTTCACCTTGGCGATGAACGCCGCGGCCGGGATCACTTCTTTGTCGTCGAGCTGGCCGCATTTCTTGGGGAAGGTCTGGTCCTCGATGTGCAGCCCGGCGACGCCGCGCCGCGCATATTCCTGCACCGTGCGCGTGACGTTGAGCTCATTGCCATAGCCGGTATCGGCATCGGCGATGACCGGCGCTTTAACCACGGCTGCGATGCGCCCGGCGTTGTCCACCATCTCCGACATCGTCACGAGGCCGTAATCGGGATAGCCGAGCATCGCCGCCGTGCCCGAGCCCGTCATATAGACGAGCGGAAAGCCGGCATCCTCGATCGCCCGCGCGCCGATGCAATCATAGGCCGCCGGCGCGACCAGCATTTCGTCCTTGTGCAGCAGCGCGCGCAGCCTGGCGGCATTGCTCGGCCCCGATGTCATACCTCTTATCCTTTCGCGCCCTTCAGTTTTTAGCTCTGGGATGCGCCTTGTCGTAAACCGCGGTGAGGCGCGCCGCATCGACGGCGGTGTAGCGTTGCGTCGTCGAGAGGCTCGCATGGCCGAGCAATTCCTGGATCGAGCGCAGATCGGCGCCTTCGCCCAAGAGATGCGTTGCGAAGCTGTGGCGCAGCGCATGTGGCGTCGCGCGCGGATCAAGGCCGAGCATCAGCCGCAGCTTCGCCATCTCCGCTTGCACAGGGCGCGCGGTCAGTGCTTTGCCGCGCGCGCTGACGAAAAGCGGCGCATCCCGTTTCAGCTCATGCGGGCAGGCATGCAGGTAATCGCCGATCGCTGTCGCCACCGCCGGCAGGATCGGCACCATGCGCGTCTTGTTGCCCTTGCCGATGATGCTGATCGCGCCGGGTTTCACCGGCGCCTCGCCGCGTGTGAGCGATAGCGCCTCACCGATGCGCAAGCCCGCGCCATAGAGCAGCATCAGGATCGCGAGGCTGCGCTTGCCCTGCCAATTCTGCCGCGCGAGCGACGGCGCGAGATCGAGCGTTTCGTTCGCCTCGTCGACGGTCAGCGCTTTCGGCAAAGCCTTCGGCAGTTTCGGCGTGCGGATCGCGGCGAGCGCGGCATTCTTGGCGAAGCCGCGGCGATCGAGAAAACGGAAGAAAGAGCGCAGCACCGAGAGCGCCCGCGCCGATGAAGAATGCTTGATCGCGGCGTAAGCGCGCGAAGCGAGAAAGG
>DATMZZ010000162.1:0-2486 GCA_035573175.1 Allostellaceae bacterium | reverse complement strand
GAAGTCGAGATCGGTATAGTGCTTGGGCGGCGGCACGCCCGGGATATGGTCGGCGAGGATCGGCCGGAAGCTCGGCCGCGATTTCACCCGCGCATACCATTCCTTCGCCGGCTCGTATTCGTCCCAGGCGACATCGCCGAGATAATCGAGCACCGAGAGATGCGCCGCGGCGGTCACATCGGCGAGCGAGAAATAATCGCCCGCGAGCCAGCCGCGATAGCGTTCGGTGAGATAGGCGACATAGTCGAGATGGTATTTGAGATTGGATTTGGCGGCGCGGATGACCGCCGAATCGGGCACGCCGCAGCCGAGGGCGCGCTTCATGAATTTTTCCATGACCAGCGGCTCGGTGACTTCGCGATTCATCTTCGTGTCGAACCAGGCGACGAGGCGGCGGACCTCGGCGCGGTCGACGGGATTGAGCCCCAACAGCAGCTTCTCGCGATAGGCCTCGTCGAGATATTCCGCGATCGCGCTCGCTTCGGCGAGCACCATGCCGTCGGGCTCGACCAGAACCGGCACATCGCAGGCGGGATTGAGCGCGACGAATTCGGGACGCCGTTCCCACACTTTCTCGATCTGCATCGAGAAATCGAGATTCTTCTCCTGCAGCACGAGACGAATCTTGCGCGACTGCGGCGACAGCCAGAGGTGATAAAGGAGACGCATGGGGTGAACTGTCTCATAGCGCCGTTGGACGGTAAAGCCGATTGGACAGTTTGCCGCTCGTCTTCGGCGGATCGATGGGTTATTGGGTTGGCATGATGACGGCTATCGAGCGCAAGGAAGCCACCGCACTGATCGATTTCTGGTTCGGCCCGCCGCGCTCGCCGACTCGCTTCCAGCGGCGCGACATCTGGTTCAAGGTCGATCCGGCTTTCGATGCGCAATGCCGCGACGAGTTCGGGCCGCTGCGCGAGCGCGCGGCTGCCGGCGACTGCGCCGATTGGGCGCTCGAGGCCGAGCCCTGTCTTGCCCTTATCCTGCTGCTGGATCAGTTGCCGCGGAACCTCTTTCGCGGCAGTGCCAAGGCTTTCGCCACCGATCCGCTGGCGCGAGAAGCGGCACGCGCGGCGCTCGGCCGCGGCTTCGACCGCTCGCTGCCCGCGACCTGGCGGCAATTCATCTACCTGCCCTTCGAGCACAGCGAGGATCTGGCCGATCAGGAGCTGAGCGTGAAACTTGCGACGCAACTCGCGCGCGATCCGGCTTTCGCGCAGACGCTCGACTACGCCCAGCGCCATCACGTCATCATCGCGCGCTTCGGCCGCTTCCCGCATCGCAACGCCGCGCTCGGCCGGCAATCGACGCCGGAAGAGGAAGCTTTTCTGAAAGAGCCGGGCTCGTCCTTCTGAGCGCCGCTTGCGGCCTAAGCGTGGCTCGGGCGGAAGCGGCCGGGCCGGCGAAAGCGATCGAGATAGGTCGGCAGGATGAGTTCGAGCGCTGTCGGCGTGATGCCAAGCTCGGCAAGCCCCGGCGTCCCGCGTGTCGCGATCGAATCATGCCGCAGCAACCGCACCTGATCGCGGGTGAGCAGCGGCCGCGGCAACCATTCGAGGAAGAAAGCTTCGAGCGAAGCCAAGCCAAACGGGATCGACATCATCAGGCGCTTGCGCCCGATGACATGCAGCATCAGCTCGAAGAGCTGGCGCATCGTAAAGACCGCAGGACCGGCGAGCTCGTAAGTCTTGCCCTCGGTATCGTCGCGCGACAGCGTCGCCGCGATTGCCGCGGCGACATCGCCGACATAGACCGGCTGAAACTTCGTCGCGCCGCCGCCGATCAGCGGCAGGACCGGCGAGAATCGCGCCATCGCGGCGAAGCGGTTGAAGAAATTGTCCTCCGGCCCGAAGACCAGCGACGGGCGCAGGATGATCGCGCTCGGGAAAGCGGCGCGCACCGCGGCTTCGCCTTCCGCCTTGCTGCGCGCATAGGCCGAGCTCGAATTCCGGTCGGCGGCGAGCGCCGAGACATGGACCAAGCGTTTGACGCCGGCGCTCTTGGCCGCCGCCGCAAGCTGGCCTGGCCCCTTATGATGCACGACGTCGAAACGCTGCTTGCCGCGCTCATAGAGAATGCCGACGAGATTGATGACCACATCGGCGCCGGCAACCACTGCCGCCAGCGCGCGCTCGTCACCAAGATTGGCGCTGAACGGCGCGATCTGGCCGACATCGCCCATTGGCCGCAAGAAGCCCGCGCTGCTGGCATGACGGCCGCATGCGGCGATGACCGCGCCGCTGCGCGCGAGATCGCGCACCACATAGCGGCCGATAAAGCCCGAAGCTCCGAAAACGGCGATCCGACGCGGCGTCATGGCCGCGTCTATACAATAGCAACGCGGTGCTTGCGAGCGCCGGAGCAGGCAATGCAATTGACAGGACGCGGCCTGCCGCCTAATCACGGCGGGGGCCCTGGTGGCGGAATTGGTAGACGCGCTAGATTCAGGTTCTAGTGATCGAAAGGTCGTGGAAGTTCGAGTCTTC
>DATMZZ010000161.1:0-3463 GCA_035573175.1 Allostellaceae bacterium | reverse complement strand
GTCGACGTGTTTCAGGTGATAGGCGTCGTCGAAAGCCGCGTCGATCTGCGCGGGCGAGAGCAGGGCGGTGACGTCCTTGTCGGCTTTGAGCAGTGCCGGGAAATCGCCCTTGCCGGCCCAGACCTGCATCGCGTTGCGCTGCACCGCGCGATAGGCATCCTCGCGGCTCATGCCGGCTTGCGTCAGCGCCAAGAGCACGCGCTGAGAGTTATGCAGCCCGCCGAGCTTGTCGAGATTGCGCTTCATCGCATCAGGATAGACGAGCAGGCGATCGACCATGGTGGTGAGCCGCGCCAGCGCGAAATCAAGCGCGATGGTCGCATCGGGACCGATGACGCGCTCGACCGAGGAATGCGAGATATCGCGTTCGTGCCAGAGCGCGACATTCTCGAGCGCCGGCACGACGTGCGAGCGTACCAGCCGCGCGAGGCCGGTGAGATTCTCCGACAGCACGGGGTTGCGCTTATGCGGCATCGCCGAGGAGCCTTTCTGCTCCGGCGCGAAATATTCCTCGGCCTCGCGCACTTCGGTGCGCTGCAGATGGCGGATCTCGAGCGCCAGGCGCTCGACCGAGCTGGCGATGATCGCGAGCGCCGAGAAGAACGCGGCGTGGCGATCACGCGGGATGATCTGAGTCGAGACCGGCTCCGGCCTGAGGCCCAGCGCCTGCGCGACATGCTCTTCCACCGACGGCGGCACATTCGCGAAGGTGCCGACCGCGCCCGAGATCGCGCAGGTCGAGATTTCGTGCTTCGCGGTCTCCAGCCGCCGCCGCGCGCGGCTGAACTCGACGAAAAAACCCGCCAGCTTCACGCCGAACGTCGTCGGCTCGGCATGAATGCCGTGGCTGCGGCCGACGGTGATGGTGTGTTTGAACTCATGCGCGCGACGCTGCAGCACCTTCAGCAGCGCATCGAGATCGGCGAGCAGGATGTCGGAGGCCTGCTTCAATTGCACGGCAAGGCAGGTATCGAGCACGTCGCTCGAGGTCATGCCTTGATGTAGGAAGCGCGCATCCGGGCCGATATGCTCGGCGAGGTTGGTGAGGAAGGCGACGACGTCGTGATGGATTTCACGTTCGATCGCGTCGATGCGGTCGATCTCGAACTTGCCTTTCTCGCGGATGGTCTTGGCGGCCGATTTCGGGATGATGCCGGCCTCGGCGAGGGCATCGCAGGCCAGGGCCTCGATTTCGAACCAGATACGGAAGCGGTTTTCCGGCTCCCAGATGGCGGTCATCGCCGGGCGGCTGTAACGCGGGATCATGGCAAGGGGTTACCCTTGGCCGGGCCGCGCGTCAATTGTGGCGAGATTGAGAATTAGCGATTGGCGTAGGCAGGCACAAAATCAGCGGTGGCTGTCTCGTTCTTCAGAACGAAGTTGATCGCCGAGCCTTGTTCCTCGGTCTGGAAGGCGACCACGACGCCGCGATCGTCGATCCAGACGACCTGGTGCTTGTCGTCATCGACGAACCATTGATGGACGCGCATCTGGCGGCCATCGAAGGTCATCATGACTTCGCCGGTATCCTTCACGACGACCGGGCTGATTTTCCCGGTCTTGGTCGACATCATCGTATCGGTCTGCAACACGAAAGGCGCCCAGGGATTGGACGGATGCACCTGTGGCGGCGCGGTCAGGTTGCCGTTGCTGCTCGAATTGATGACGAAATTCTTGGCGCTAGCTTTGCCGGTCACGTCGATATTCGTGCCGTTATCGTCGGTCTGGCTGCGGAAGCCCACGAGGCGCTGATTCTGCCACTGCTCTTCGCGGGTCGCATCCTGATGGAACATCGGGATCCCGATCATTTTCACAGTGATGTGAAGATCGGTTCTGACATTGGCCGTATTGCCGTTTTTCGACACCGTATTCGTGTAAGTGCCGATATTGCCGTACGTCGGATGCTCAACATTATAGGTCAGGACCTGAGTCGCTGCCTGAGCACTCGGAACCGCGAGCGCGGAAAAAGCCGCACAAACGCTCAAAGCTGATATGAGATGCGATCGGCGCATAGCTGATGCTAACCCCAGAAATACGCGCCCCCATGCCATTTTGCAAGACGCTGCGCCGTGGCCAATCACCCGGGAACTGCGTGTGCAATCCCTTAGACGTCCGAATTGTTCCTCGCGGGACTGGAGAGAAGAGGGTCGCAGATGCAGATCCGGATCTGAACCGAGCCAATCCGGGTATCAATACCCGCTGATGAGTTCGGCGTAATCGTGTAACGCGAACGGCCCCGGAACTGCGGGGCCGTTTTGCGTTGCAGGGGCAGCCTGCGTTCTTCGACCAGCTCAGGATGAGGTAGATCTCACGAGGCCTCTTCCATTGGATGATGCCGCGCATCCTTTCACCTCACCCTGAGCCGGTCGAAGGGCGCAGGCTGGAAGTGTAGTGGAATTAAGCGCGCTTACGGCGTTTCGTGGTCGCGCGCGGCGTTTCCGCGGTGCGTTTGGCCGCGGCGCCTTTCTTGCCGCTGTCGATCGGTAGCAACAGTGAGCGCTGCCGCGCGTCCGCCTTCTTGCCGCGCGCTTTCTTCGCGGGACGGCGCTCGTTCTCGTTCTCGTTGGCGACACTACTGCCGGTCGAGGCGAGGCTCTTCTTCAGCACCGACATCAGATCGACGACATTGCTGCTCGGCTCTTCGATCTTCGAACGCTGGATCGGCTTGCCTTTCTGCTTCGATTCCACCAGCTCGCGCAGCGCGTCCTGATATTGGTCGCGGAAGCCCTTGGGCTCGAATTTGCCGGCGAGACGCTCGACGATCGTCGTTGCGATCTCGATCATCTGCGGATCGAGCTTGTTCTTCGGTGTGTCGAATTCGGCGACGCGCACTTCCTCGGCGGTGTGCAAGGTCGAGAGCAGCAGGCCCTTATCGAAAGGCTGCAGCGCCACCGGCCGCTCGCGCTGCGACATGACGATGCGGCCGATGCCGACGCGATCGGTTTCGGCCAGCGCCGCCGCGATCACGTGATAGGCTTCCTCGGCCTGCGCGTTCTCGGGATAAACGTAGTAGGGCGTGTCGAGATAGAGCTCGTTGATGCTTTCGCGTTCGACGAAGCGCGACAGCTCGAGCACGCGCGAGGATTCGATCTTCAGCCCCGCGAGCTCTTCCTTCGTGATCTCGATGTACTGACCCTTGTCGACCTCGTAGCCGCGGATCAGATCGCCGCGGTCGAGCTCTTCGCCGGTCTCGGCATCGACCGGCTGCAGGCGAATGCGGTTGCCGGTCTTGGGATTGATCTGATGCAGCGAGATGCGCTCGCGCTCGCTCGTCGCCGGCGAGATGTAGATCGGGCAGGAGACGAGCGACAAACGCAGGAAACCGGACCAGTAAGCGTGCGGCATAGCACCTGTCCTCTGTTACGGCCGACCTACGCTGCCAAGCCCAGCGCGCGCTGCGCGGCGACGATCGTCTGGCGATGCTTGGTCATACCGGCCCACGGGTCAGTCTTGCGCGCGGCCA
>DATMZZ010000160.1:0-8111 GCA_035573175.1 Allostellaceae bacterium | reverse complement strand
CCGCCCGGCCGCCGGGAGATAAGGCCTGGACGGCAAGAAATAAGATCGGCGAGAAAGGAGGCGAGGATGGCGAAATCGGGCAAGGTCATCATCACCTGCGCGGTGACGGGGTCGATCCACACCCCAACGATGAGCCCTTATCTGCCGATCACGCCGGACGAGGTCGCAAGCCAAGCGATCGGCGCGGCCGAGGCGGGGGCGGCGATCCTCCATCTCCATGCACGCGATCCGAAGGACGGACGGCCAACGCCCGACCCGGCGGTGTTCATGGAGTTCCTGCCGCGCATCAAGCAGGCATCCAAGGCGGTGATCAACATCACCACCGGCGGCGGCCATAAGATGACGGTCGATGAGCGGCTGGCGGCGCCCCTCAAAGCCTCGCCGGAAATGTGCTCGCTCAACATGGGGTCGATGAATTTCGGTCTCTACCCGATGCTCAACCGCTACAAAGAATTCAAATACGATTGGGAGAAGCCCTATCTCGAGAACACCGACGACCTGATATTTAGAAATACATTCAGGGACATCGAGCGCATTCTTAAGGACCTCGGCCAGGTCCACGGCACGAAGTTCGAGTTTGAATGCTACGACGTCGGCCATCTTTATAATCTTGCGCATTTCTTGGACCGGAAATTGGTCCAGCCGCCGCTCTTCGTGCAGACCATCTTCGGCATCCTCGGCGGCATCGGCGCCGATGGCGAGAACCTGGCGCATATGAAGCGGATCGCCGACAAGCTCTTCGGCGATCAGTTCTACTGGTCGATCCTCGCCGCCGGGCGGCATCAGATGCCGCTCATCACCATGGGCGCGATCATGGGCGGCAATGTCCGGGTCGGGCTCGAGGATTCGCTCTATCTTGGCAAGGGGCAGTTGGCGAAAACGAATGCTGAACAAGTCAGCCGCATCCGGTCCATCCTCGAGAATCTGTCGCTTGAGATCGCGACGCCCGACGAGGCGCGGTCGATGCTGCAATTGAAGGGCGGCGATGCGGTCAACTTCTGAGGGGCAAGTTCTGAGCGGCGATGATCAATAAGGTCGTAGACGGGTTCGCGGCGGCGCTTGCCGGCATGAAGGACGGCGACACGCTGCTCTGCGGCGGCTTCGGCGCGGTCGGCGAGGCTTTCGCGCTGGTCGAGGCGGTGATCGAACTCGGCGTGCGCGATCTGACGGTCGTGTGCAACAATGCCGGCAGCGGCGTGGTCGGTGTTGCGGCGCTGATCAAAGCCGGGAAGGCGCGCAAGCTCATCTGCTCCTATCCGCGCTCCTCCGATCCGCAGGTGATCGACGAACTCTATGCGCGGCGGGCGATCGAGATCGAGCTGGTGCCGCAAGGCACGCTGAGCGAGCGGATGCGCGCGGCCGGGGCAGGGATCGGCGGCTTCTTCACCCGCGCCGGCGCCGATACCAAGCTCGCCGACGGCAAGGAGCTGCGCGAGATCGACGGCAAGCTCTATGTCTTCGAGAAGCCGCTGCCCGGCGATTTCGCGCTCATCAAGGCGCATCGCGCCGACCGCTGGGGCAATCTCGTCTATCGGAAATCGGCGCGCAACTTCAATCCGGTGATGGCGATGGCCGGCAAGACAACCGTGGCGCAGGTGGATGAGATCGTCGAGCTCGGCGCGCTCGATCCCGATGCGATCGTGACGCCCAGTATCTTCGTCGATCGCGTGGTGAGGACACCATGACGCCGCTCACTCGCAAGCAGATGGCGTGGCGCGCAGCGCAAGATTTGCGCGATGGGCAATATGTCAATCTCGGCATTGGCATGCCGACGCTGGTTTCGGATTACCTGCCGCCGGGACGCGAGATCGTGCTTCACAGCGAGAACGGCATTCTCGGCATGGGCGGCGCGCCCAAGCAGGGCGAGGAGGACCGCGATCTCATCAATGCCGGCAAGGGCCTTGCGACCTTGCTGCCGGGCGGTTCGTTCTTCCATCACAATGACAGCTTCCTGATGATCCGCGGCGGCCATATCGATGTCTCGATCATGGGTGCCTACGAGGTCTCGGCCACGGGCGATCTCGCCAATTGGGCGACGGACGGCGATACGCGTGCGCCTGGCGTCGGCGGTGCGATGGATCTGGCGGCCGGCGCGAAAGAAGTGCGCGTGCTGATGGAGCATAACGGCAAGGACGGCAGCCAACGTATCCGCCAGGCTTGCACCTTGCCGCTCACCGGCAAGGGCTGCGTGACACGCATCTACACCAACCTCGCCGTGCTCGATGTGACGCGCGACGGGATCGTGGTGCGCGAGATGATCGAGGGTCTCGATCTCGACGCGCTGCAGAAAGTCACCGAGCCGAAGCTGGTGCTGGCGAATGATTGGAAGCGGATCGGAGCTCCGGTTCTCTCCTGAACGTCATGGCCGGGCTCGTCCCGGCCATCCACGAATTTTCAAGACGTGGATGCCCGGAACAAGTCCGGGCATGACGAAGCAAATGAAATGCGTTGGACGAGGAGAAGGAAACAATGGATACGCGTGTCGCCGGAACATCGTCGAAGACGGATGCAGCCAAGCCACTGCTGCGGGGCATCCACCATCTCGCGCTCATCACCGACGACATGAAGGGCACGCTCGATTTCTATGTCCGCGTGCTCGGCATGCCGATCGTGCATGGTCTCCGCACGCCGGTGGCGCGCGGCGCACATGGCGCCGGCACGCCGCCTTATGCCAGCATCCCGCATGTCTTCCTCGATATGGGCGGGGACAGCCTGCTCGCCTTCTTCGAATATCCGAAGACCGCGCCGAAGGTCGATCGCGACGCGCTCGGCGCGATGCAGCATGTGTCGTTCGCCTGCGGGCCGAAGCGCCATCGCGAGATTTTGGAGCGGCTAAAGGCGAACGGCGTCCAAATCGCCGCTGGTCCGCTGGTCAGCATCCCGCCGGCGATCGTCTCTTTCTATTTCTTCGACCCGAACAACATCCGCCTCGAAATCGTCTGCGATCCGCGCAATGTCGACGAGGAGGATATGCAAGTCGTCCGTTCCTGCCACATGAGCGAGGCCGAGCTGCGCGCGCAGCTCGGCGATATCAGCAGCGATGAGGGCTGGATCGAGGCGATGATCGCAGCGATGGCGCGGTAGGGCGTTGCAAAGCTATCGCGCGTCCTTCGACTTCGCTCAGGACGAGGTGAAAGGGAGCGCGGCATCTTCCATTGGATGATGCCAGACACAAATCTTCCTCGTCCTGAGCTTGTCGAAGGACGCAGGATGAGAATGCAACATTAATTCGCCGTCGCGCCGTTCTCTTTCAGCCAGGCGAGGAGCTTGTCCGAGAGCGGCTTCGATTTGCGGGTCGTGCGGTCCATGAAGACGAGGACGACTTCCTCGGTGCAGCAGCATTTATCGCCTTGGAACACGGCCTGGCCGAGGCGGAACGAGGTGCGGCCGTATTTGAGGCCGCGGATGCCGACCTCGAAATCGCCGGGGAAGCGCAGCTCGGTTTTGTAGTCGCATTCGACGCGCACGACGTTGAAATTCTCGTCCTGGCTGAGCATGCCGAGCGCGGGATTGCGCGTGATCGACACGCGCGCCGTCTCGAAATAATTCAGGAAGACGGCGTGGTTGACGTGGTTGTTGTGGTCGACATCGCTGAAGCGGACATGCTCCTGGAACCAGAGCTTGTAGCCGGCCCTGTCGGCAAGGTTCGCCTTCTCGGTCTCGTCCGCCATGATCAGGGAACGCGCTCCAGCACTGCCGCGATGCCTTGGCCGACGCCGATGCACATGGTGACGAGCGCATAGCGACCGCCGATCGCGTGCAATTGCCGGGTCGCGGTGAGTGCGAGCCGCGCGCCCGAGGCGCCGAGCGGATGGCCGATCGCGATTGCGCCGCCATTCGGATTGACGCGCGCGTCATCGAAGCCGACGCCAAGCATCTTGAGGCAGCCGAGCACCTGGCTGGCGAAAGCCTCGTTGAGCTCGATCACGTCCATGTCTTTGAGCGAGAGCTCGGCGCGCTCCAGCGCCTTCTGCGATGCGGGCACGGGGCCGAGGCCCATGACGCGCGGTGCGACACCGGCGACCGCGGCGGAGACGATGCGCGCGAGCGGCTTCTTGCCGGCTTTCTCGCCGGCGTTCTTGGTGCCGATGATGAGCGCGGCGGCGCCGTCATTGATGCCGGAAGCATTACCCGCCGTCGTCACGCCGCCCTCATTGAGCACTTTCAACGCGGCGAGCTTCTCGAATGTCGTATCCGGCCGCGGATGCTCGTCGGCGCCGACGATGGTCGGCTCGCCTTTCTTACGGCTCGGCACCGTCACCGGCGTGATCTCTTCGTTGTAGAAGCCAGCGGCCTTGGCCTTGGCATATTTCGTCTGCGAGGCGAGGGCGAATTTATCGCTGTCCTCGCGCGAGATCTGATGCTCGCGCGCGACATTATCAGCGGTCTCGGCCATCGTGTCGCGGCCAAAGCCCTTCTCGATCTTGGGATTGGGGAAGCGCGAACCGATCGTCGAATCATACATGCGGAAGTCGCGCTGATAGGGCGTCTCGGATTTGGCCATCACGAAAGGCGCGCGGCTCATGCTCTCGACGCCGCCGGCAAGGAAGAGCTCGCCCTGGCCGGAGGAGGCGGCACGCGCGGTGTCGAGGATGGCGGCAAGGCCGCTGCCGCAGAGGCGATTGACGGTGAGCGCAGCCGTCTCGATCGGCAGACCCGCCATCAGGATCGCGTGCCGCGCGACGTTGCGCGCGTCTTCGCCGGCCTGGTTGGTGTTGCCCATGACCGCGTCTTCGTAATCCGACGGCTTGAAGGGATTGCGGCCCACCACCTCTTTGACGACGCCGGCAAGCAGATCGTCCGGCCGCACCGGCGCCAAGCCGCCCGCATGGCGGCCGATCGGCGTGCGCAAACCGTCATAGATATAGGCGTCGAGCATGCGAGGAGTCCTTTCTGGCAAACATGTTCGATGGGGCGCGCTTAACTCTCTTCACGCCTTTCCCGCGTAAGCGGGAATCCAGGGCAAGCGCCGTGCCGTATCCCTGGGCCCCCGCTTTCGCGGGGGAGGCGGTGAGAGAAGCGAATCCCACCGTGAAAACCTAGCCTGAAATTAGGGAATGGGCGGTGGCGCGACAAGCGATATGGCGGTATGCCTGAAGCCCATGCGCGACTTTGCCCAGCCCCGCCGTTCCGCCGCGATCGCCGCCAATGCCATGGCGGCGACTTCGCATCCGCTCGCGACTCTGACCGCGCTCGAAGTGTTGCGCAGTGGCGGCAATGCCGTCGATGCGGCGCTCGCGACGGTCGCGGTGCTCGGCGTGGTCGAGCCGCAGATGACCGGCATCGGGGGCGATTGTTTCGTGCTCTATTCGAAAGCCGGCGCGCAGCCGATCGCGCTCAACGGCTCGGGCCGCGCGCCGATGAAGGCGACGGTCGAGTGGTATCGCGCGAACGGCATCCGCAGCATAGAGGTGCAGACGCCGCATGCGGTGAGCGTGCCAGGTGCGGTCGATGCCTGGTGCCGCCTGCATGCCGATCACGCGACCAAGGACCTCGCGGAACTGATGGAGCCGGCGGCGAAGCTCGCCGAAGAAGGCCATGCGGTGACACCCCGCGTCGCCGCCGATTTCGCGGCGAGCTTTCCCAAGATCATGACCGATCCCGATGCCGGCCGGGTCTTCGCGCCCGGCGGGCGGCCGATCGGCCTCGGTGAGACATTGAAGCAGCCGGCGCTTGCCAACACTTTGCGCAAGATCGGCAAGAAAGGCCGTGCCGGTTTTTACGAAGGCGAGGTCGCGGAAGAGATCGTCGCCAAGCTGCGGCGGCTGGGCGGGCTGCATACGCTCGAAGACTTTGCCTTGCAGCGCTGCGATTACGTCACGCCGATCTCGACGAACTATCGCGGCTACGACGTGTTCGAATGTCCGCCGAACGGGCAGGGGCTCGCGGCGCTGATGATCCTCTCAACGCTCGCCGGCTACGACATCGGCGGCAAGAGCACCAGCGACGCCGATCGCATCCATCTGCTCGCCGAGGCGGCGAAAGCGGCCTACGCCGTGCGCGACGCCTATTTCGGCGATCCGAAGCAAGTGAATGTCGCGGTCGATCGCTATCTCTCGGCCGATTATGCGAACGCAATCCGCGCCAATATCCGCCTCGATCGCGCCGGCGATCCCGTGCCCTGGGATGCGCGCGATGCGATCCACAAGGACACGGTCTATTTCTGCATCGTCGATCGCGACGGCAATGCGATCTCCTTCATCAATTCGCTGTTCCACGATTTCGGCAGCGGCCTTCTCGCGCCGCACGCCGGCGTGTTGCTGCATAACCGCGCGATCAGCTTCCGAATCGATCCGGAGCATCCGAACGCGATCGCGCCCGGCAAGCGGCCGATGCATACGATCATACCTGGCATGCTGGCGAAGGATGGCAAGGCGGTCATGCCGTTCGGCGTCATGGGCGGGCATTTCCAATCCATCGGGCATGCGAATTTGCTGATGCAGATGCTCGATCTCGGACTCGATCCGCAAGAAGCGGCCGAGGCCCCGCGCAGCTTCGCCTTCGATGGGATTCTTGCCTTGGAAACTACGGTTCCGGAAACAATCGCCCGTGATCTTGCCGCGCGCGGACATCGTGTTGCGCGAGCCGGCGCCTTGGGCGGCTGCCAGGCGATCTGGATCGACCGCCAGCGCGGCTGTCTCATCGGCGGCTCCGAGCCCCGCAAGGACGGCTGCGCCCTCGGCTATTAGTCTGGTTTACGCGCCAAAAATCGCTATTTGAAGCGGCGATAGGGCGCGGCTCCTGAGGCGCTTCGCCTATTGAAACACAGCCTCGGCTCCGGTACGAAAAAACCCGCCGGGGGCGGGGTTCCACCGAGAAATTCCCCAAGAAAATTAAGGAAATAGGCGTGGTCTTTACGACACGCGATGACCGAGGTCGCATGACGGATTTGGTACTGCAGCATGGTTTGAGCTTCGCGGATCTCTACAGCCGCGAGGGGCTGGTGCGCCTGGACGCCGCCTTCATGGCGCATCTCCAGACCGCCGATGCCAGCCTGTTTGCGTTGCTCGCCGCCGGCCGTGCCGCGCCCGAGAAGCTGGCCGCCAAGGATGAGTCCGATCTCATCGTCGACATCGCGCCACATCTCGAGGATTTTATTGCCGGCCTCTTCGGTATCCAGGCCGAGGTGCTGGCGCATCAATCGCAGCACGATGAGCTCTCGCCGCTCTACACCGTGAAGCGGCTCTTCGTGCAGCGCCGCGCCGCCAAGGGCGCGAAACCCGACGAGATCGCCAAGCTCGACGGGCGGGCGCTCACCGCGAAGCTCGAAGCGCAGATGGGCGAGAAGCTGACCGATCGCAGCTTCGCGACGCATGTCGCCCATTGGCTCAACAACGAAGCGCAATACGCCAACAAGCTCGACATCGCCGCGCAATACGCCGCCTGGGCGACGCATTCGGTCGAGGGCAAGAAGCTCTGGCGCGACAGCATCCTCTTCAAGATCCCGCATCGCCTCGATATGCATCGCCTCGTGCCGGTCAAGACGATCGTCCGTGACGGCGTGACGATGCTGCATCTAGGGGCCGAGCATCATCGCGATCGCGAAGGCTTCGCGCTGACCGATCCGGGCATGGATTTGATCCATGCGCTCGACCATGCGAATTACTGCATCTGGTGCCACAACCAGGGCAAGGACAGCTGCTCGCACGGCATCAAGGACAAGAAGGCCGGCGGCTTCGCCAGCACGGTCTTCGGTGTCACGCTGAACGGCTGCCCGCTCGAAGAGAAAATCTCCGAGATGAATCTGGTGAAGGCGCGCGGCAACAGCATCGGCGCGATGGCGATCGCCGCCATCGATAATCCGATGATGGCCGGCACCGGGCATCGCATCTGCAACGATTGCATGAAAGCCTGCATCTATCAGAAGCAGGATCCGGTCGACATCCCCCAGATCGAGACGCGCACGCTGAAAGACGTCCTGGCGCTGCCCTGGGGCTTCGAGGTCTATTCGCTGCTGACGCGCTGGAATCCGCTCGACCTGCGCCGGCCGATCCCGAAGGCCGAGAGCGGCTACAAGGTGCTGGTCGTCGGCCTCGGCCCCGCCGGCTTCACCCTTGCGCATCATTTGATGAATGACGGCCATCACGTCGTTGGCATCGACGGGTTGAAGA
>DATMZZ010000159.1:0-2685 GCA_035573175.1 Allostellaceae bacterium | reverse complement strand
AGATGCGCATGCAGCCGGTCGAGCTCTTCCCGGATATCGGCCTTGGCGATGACCAGCGCCGCCTCATGCGCGAGGCGTTCCTCGGGCAAAGCCGGGACCGCATCGAGCAGAACCGTAATCAACTCCGTGATCCGCGCCTTGATCGCCGCCGGCTGCGTTGCCGCGGCGCCTTCGGCGTCTTTCACCAGCACCGCGATCTCATCGAGGCGCTCCGTCAGCACCGCTTCGAGCCGCGCGCCTTCGCTGAGGCGCATCGCCGCAAGCCCTTCGAGCGCCTGTGCGAAGCTTTCGGTGAGCTGCTTCATCTGCCGCTCGCGCGCGCCTTCATCCGGCGCCTCGTCGCCGCTTTCGAGCACGCCGCGCAACGCGAGCAGCCCGTCGATGCGCGGCGGCGCCGCCTCGACCTCGGCGGCCAGCTCGTTGGCCAAACGCATCACCACCGCCAGCGCCTCGCGATTGACGCGGAGATTGCCGGCGCCCGCCGCGCGCGCCACCGAGAGCCCGGCGCTGATCGAGCCGCGCTTCAGCCGCTGCGTCACCAGCGCGCGCAGCGGCAGCTCCAGCGCATCGAAGCCCGGCGGCAGGCGGAAGCGCAGATCCAGCGATTTCGAATTGACGCTTTTGAGCTCCCAGGCCCAGCTTAACGGCCCGTCATGGCCTTCGGCACGGGCGAAGCCCGTCATGCTCGCGATTGTCATGGCGGGGTTATAACGGCGCGCGCCAGCAGCGGCTAGGCACCCTGTACGACAGCGCACGGGAAGCGGCGATCGCCATGGAAGCCGCGCGACGCCGCCGCTTTGGTGAACCTTCGGCCTCGCGCAATGGTTACGGAGGAAAGCACATCTTCAACATCGCCGCGCCATGCACAGGATGATTCGGGAGGCTGCCGATGAACTGGCCACGTATTGCGCTGCTAACCGTCGCAGCCGGTTGCGGCGCGATCGCTCTGCTCCGTCGCGGATCACAGCCGCGCCCTGAGGATGTGCTACCTCGTTGGAACGCCGGAGGCACCCACCGGCCGGCGGGACCTGAGTTTATGCGCGCTCCGCCTGAGCATTGGGACAAGGTCGATCAAGCGTCCGACGAATCCTTTCCGGCGAGCGATCCGCCTTCCTACTACCTGATCAGCTTGTAGCTTCTGGGTGTTCGAGACGGCGGTTGGATTCAGCCGCCGTTGGGTCCGCCGCTTTGGCTCTGCGTCGCGCGCAGCCTGGCGACGTTCTTATTGTGCTCTTCGAGCGTCTTGGCGAAGGCATGCCCCCCGGTGCCGTCGGCGACGAAATAAAGCTCGCCGCGATCGTCGGGCTGCAGCGCCGCCTTCAGCGAGGCGAGGCCCGGATTGTCGATCGGCGTCGGCGGCAGGCCCTTATCGACATAGGTGTTGTAGGGCGATTCGATCGAGAGATCCTCATGCCCCAGCGGATGCGGCATCGGCACCGCGCCGCCCTTGGTCATGACATAGATCACCGTCGGATCGGCCTGCAGCTTCATGCCGAGCTTCAGGCGCTCGATGAAGACGCCGGCGACGCGCGGCCGCTCGGCGGGCTTCGCCGTCTCCTTCTCGACGATCGAGGCGAGGGTCACGGCTTCCGCGGGACTCGCCAGCGGCAGATTCGGCGCGCGCTTGGCCCAGGCCTCGGTGAGCGCCTTCTCCATCGCGCGATGCATGCGTGTCAGCAGCTCCCGCCGCGTATTGCCCATGACGTAGAAATAGGTGTCGGGCAGCAGCGTCCCTTCCGGCGGCTCGGCCTCGATCGTGCCGTCGAGCGCCGGCGCGGCATCGATGAGCGCGACGATCTGCGCCGAACTAAGGCCTTCGGGAATGGTCAGCTTGTGGCGATAGACCTTGCCGCTGTCGAGCAGATCAGCGGCACCGGCGGCGCTGATGCCGGCCGCGAATTCGTATTCGCCGGCTTTGAGGCCCGCCGCGCGGCCGGTCACATGGGTGCCGATCGCGAAGAGATAGCCATTCTCGATCACGCCATTCGCCGCCAGCAGCGTGCCGACCTCGCGCGTACCGGCGCCTTTCGGGATGACGACGATCTTCGCCTCGGTGAGCGGCCCCGGCGCGTTATAGGCACGGCCGCCGATATAAACGGCAATGCCGGCGAGCAGCAGGATGGCGATCAGCCCCCCTGCTGCGCGAACCACCCAGCGCATGTCAGGGAGCCCCAACGCTCAAGGAGCAGGGCCGAAGATCAGCGAAGCGTTGGTGCCGCCGAAGCCGAAGGAATTGGAGAGCGCGCGGCGGACTTTGCGCTCCTTGGCCTTCAAGGGCACGAGATCGATGTCACAGGACGCGCTCGGCTTCTCGAGATTGAGTGTCGGCGGCACGATCTGATCGCGCATCGAGAGAATCGAATAGATCGCCTCGACGGCGCCGGCCGCGCCCAGAAGATGTCCGATCGCCGATTTGGTCGACGACATCGAGAGCTTATAGGCGTCATCGCCGAAGAGCCGCTTCACCGCGCCCAGCTCGATCTCGTCGCCCAAGGGCGTCGAGGTGCCATGCGCGTTGATGTAGTCGATATCTCCCGTCCCGAGCCCGGCGCGCTTCAGCGCGTTGCGCATGGCGCGGAAGCCGCCATTGCCGTCCTCTACCGGCGCGGTGATGTGATAAGCATCGCCCGACATGCCGTAACCGATGACCTCGCCATAAATCTTGGCGCCGCGCTTCTTGGCATG
>DATMZZ010000158.1:0-3060 GCA_035573175.1 Allostellaceae bacterium | reverse complement strand
GATCCAGATCCCGATGATGGACATTTTCGAGGTTGGCACCGGCGGCGGCAGCATCGCGCGCCTCGCCGAGGGCAAGGCGTTGCGTGTCGGCCCGCAAAGCGCCGGCTCGATGCCAGGCCCCGCTTGCTACGGTCTTGGCGGCACCGAGCCGACCGTGACCGATGCCAATCTGCTGCTCGGCCGGCTCGATCCCGAGCATTTCCTCGGCGGCACCATGCCGCTCGATCATGAAGCGGCCGAGCGCGCGGTGCGTACGCGCATCGCCGAGCCGCTCAACCTCGATGTGATGGAAGCGGCGGAAGGCATCCTGCGCATCGCCGCGACGGCGATGTCTTATGCGGTGAAAGGGGTCACGACCGAGCGCGGCCTCGATGCGGGCAAATTCACCATGATCACCTATGGCGGTGCCGGTCCGCTGCATGCCTCGGCAATCGCGCGCGAGATCGGTATTCGCCGCGTGCTGATCCCGTTTTCGCCCGGGCATTTCTCGGCCTATGGCATGCTGTTCAGCGATCTGCGCCGTGACTATGTGCGCTCCTGCTTCCAGCGCCTCGCCACCGCACCCTTCGAAGCGATCGAAGGCCTCTATGCCGAAATGGAAGCCATCGGCCGCCGTGCCGTCGAGGAATCCGCCGTGCGGCCGAAACGCATCGCGATCCAGCGCTACGCCGATATGCGCTATGTCGGCCAGGAACACGCCGTCACCGTCGAACTCGATCCCGCGCTTTTCGAGAAGCAGGATCGCGCCGCCATCAAACAGGCTTTCGACGCCGTGCATGAGCAGCGCTACGGCACCTGCGCACCCAAGGAACAGGCCGAGATGGTGAGCCTGCGCGTGACGGTGCTGGGCGAGGTGCCGAAGCCGCCGAAGATCGAGCTGGCGCATGGCGAAGCCACGCCTCCGAAAGATGCGTTGTCGCGCCGCAAGCCGGTCTATTTCCGGGGATCAGGCTTCGTCGAGACGCCGATCTACACGCGCGACCGTCTGCTGGCCGATAATCGCATCGCCGGCCCGGCACTGATCGAGGAACATGCCTCGACTACGGTGATTGGCCCGGGCGACAGCGCTGTTATCGACGGGATGGGGAACATCGATATTAGGGTTGGGGGGCGGTCATGAGCACCGCGAAGCGGCCGGTCGATCCGGTCACGGTCGAAATCATCCGCAACGGCCTGATCGCCGTGACGGAAGAGATGAAGACCAATCTCATGCGCACGGCCTACAACCTCATCGTCTATGAGGCGCTCGATTTCACCGTCGGCCTGTTCACCGCCGAAGGCGATACAATCTCGATCGGCCTCGGCCTGCCGATGTTCATTCGCGGCATGGCCGAGACGGTGAAGGCGAAGCTCAAGCATTTCGGCAAAGACGGCATTCATCCCGGCGATATCCTCATCACCAATGACGGCTATATCACCGGCAGCCATCTGAACCATGTCACGCTGACCATGCCGTATTTTCATGACGGCAAGCTCGTCGCGTTCGGTTGCTGCATGGCGCATTGGCTCGATATCGGCGGCGTCCGCGGTGCGGTGACTACCGACATCTACAGCGAAGGCCTGCAGATCCCGATGCTGAAATATCGGCGGGCGGGCGTGGTCAATCAGGACATCGTCGACATCATTCGCATCAATTGCCGCCTGCCGGATTTCGCGATGGGCGATCTGCGCGCGCAGGTGACGGCGCTGACCACTGGCGAGCGGCGCTTCACCGAGCTCGTCGAGCGCTACGGCGTCGAGGATGTTACGCTCTCGGTTGCGGCCATCATGGATCAGACCGAGGCTGAGGCGCGCGCCAACACGCTGTCGATCCCCGACGGCACTTATGAAGCCGAAAGCTTCATGGACGATGACGGACTCAATGTCGGCAAAAACGTCCCGCTCCGCGTCAAGGTGATCGTCAAGGGCGATCGCATGACCATCGATCTGTCGGATATGAGCAACCAGGTGCAGGGCCACTTTAATTCGGGGCCGGCGACCGGTATCGCTTGCGCGCAGGTTGCATATAAGTGTCTTACGACGCCGACCTTCTATCCGCTCAATGAAGGCAGCTTCCGCTCGCTCGATGTCATCTGCCCGCCCGGCAAGGTGATCAGCGCGGTGCGGCCGGCGCCGTTGCAGAATTGGATGTCCTTCCCGCAGACCGTGATCGACACGGTCTTCAAGGCTCTAGCCCCGGCGATCCCGGAACGCACCATCGCGGGCCATCACGCCGATCTCGTCATTGCCACCGTCAACGGCATCACGCCGCAAGGCAATTTCTTCGTCACCCATCTTGGCCCGGTCGGTGGCGGCTGGGGTGCGAAATCGTCGGAGGATGGCGTCTCCGTGACCGTCTGCATCAATGACGGCGACACGCATAACACGCCGTCGGAGCAGGTCGAGGCGAAGTACCCGCTGCTCATCGAGCGCTATGAGCTGCGCCGCGACAGCGGCGGGGCAGGGAAGACGCGCGGTGGCCTCGGCGCCGATTACGTGGTGACGGCGCTTTGCGCGATGCAGCTCAATTCGAAGATCGAGCGCAAATTCTGTCGGCCGTGGGGTCTTTACGACGGGCTCTCCGGCGACGGCAATTCGATGTCGCTGCGCATCGATGGCGGCTGGGAGGACAGTCCCTCGAACGCCAAGCTGGCGGGGCAGCGCCTGAAGAAAGGCGACGGCTTCATGATCCGCTCGGGCGGTGGTGGCGGCTTTGGCGATCCGAAGCAGCGCTCGGCTGAGCGCGTCGCCTATGATGTCGTCGAAGGCTATATCAGTGCCGCGGCAGCCGCTGAGAATTACGGCGTCGTCGTCGACCCCAGTACCGGTAAGATCGATCGAGCCGCGACCGCGAAGCTTCGCGGCCCGGCAACCGAAAGGAAGGCACCATGACCGACTATCGCCTGCTGACGTTCCAGACCAATTCCGGCCCGCGCGCCGGATATCTCGTCGACGACACGGTTCACGATCTCGCCCAGCTCTCGGGCAAGCCGGCCTATGCCAGCGTCCTCGGCGTGCTGGAGGATTGGGCGAATGCGCGCGGTGTGCTCGACGAACTCTATACAACGGCGGTCAACACCA
>DATMZZ010000157.1:0-4440 GCA_035573175.1 Allostellaceae bacterium | reverse complement strand
CCGCGTACTGCTGACCACCAAGGCGTTGCTGCACGACGCCGCCGGGCGGCCGGCGCTGGTCGTGACCGCCGCGCTGGACATTACCGATCGCAAGGCCGCCGAACTCGCCCTGCTCCATGCCAAGGACGAGGCCGAGCTCGCGAGCCGCAGCAAGACCGAGTTCCTTGCCAATATGAGCCACGAGCTCAGGACGCCGCTCAACGCCATCATCGGCTTCAGCCAGGTGATGGCCGACGAGATCATGGGGCCGCTCGGCAGCCAGCGTTATGTCGGCTATGCGCGCGATATCTGCTCGAGCGCGCAGCATCTCCTCGGCATCATCAGCGACATTCTCGACGTCTCGAAGCTCGAGGCCGGCAAGGTCGAGCTCGACGAAGAGGAAACCGAGATTTCGATGGTCGTGCGCGATGTGATGCAGCTCGTCGGCGAGCGCGCCCGCGCCCTGGAGATCGGTATCGATGTCGATCTCGCGCCCGATCTGCCGCTACTCAAGGCCGATCCGCTGAAGCTGAAGCAGGTGCTGCTCAACCTCGTCACCAATGCGGTGAAGTTCAGCCAGAGCGGCGACCGCGTGCTGCTCTCCGCGCGCTTCGACCATAAGGGGTACGAGATTTCGGTCATGGATCACGGCATCGGCATGGATCCGGCCGAGATCGAAACCGCGATCACGCGTTTCGGCCAGGTCGCGAGTGCCTGGAGCCGCCGCCATCCGGGCACCGGCCTCGGCCTGCCGCTCGCGATCGGCCTCGTCGAGCTGCATGGCGGCCGCCTGGCGATCGACAGCCAGAAGGGCATCGGCACCACGGTGATCTTCACCCTCCCGCGCGAGCGCGCCCTTACCGCGACGACCATCGCCGCTTCCGCCTGACGGGCGCACTTGCCGCTGGCTTTCGCCTTCGCAGCGATCGCCGGCTATGCCGATGCGATCGGCTATCTCCGCTACAAGGCTTTCGCCGGGATGATGACCGGCAACACCGTGCTGATGGGTCTCGCCTTCTTTCAGCGCGCCGATCGGCCGGCCGAGGAATACGCCGCGGTGCTGGCGGTTTTCTTCGTCACCTCGGCCGTCACCTTCGCCGCGTTGCGCTGGCGCTGCCCGCCGTTGGTGCTGCTGGTCGCGGAAGCGATCGCGCTGCTCTTGCCCGAAATTATGCCTGGACCCTGGGCGATCCTGCTGCTGGTGATCGCCATGGGGCTGCAAAATCCGCTGGCGCAGCGGCTCGGCCTGGCGCTCAGCACGACCTTCATCACCGGCGACATCCTGCGCTTCGCCGAGGGTCTCGTGGGGCGCGTCATCCGGCGTGGCCATAAACCGGGGCCTTTCGCGATCTATGGCATCGCGTGGCTGGGCTACGCGATCGGCGCGGCGCTGGGCGCGGCCGCTTTTGCGGCTTTGCGCTGGCCGCTGGTCATCCCGGCAGCCGGGCTGGCCGCCATTTACTGGCTCAATCGCCACGCCGGAAAGTTATCAACATCTGGTTTATGACAAGCCAGTCATCATCAAGGTATAGATTTTTTTAACAATTATCGGCATGATTCGCAGACGGCGTTTTCGATTGGGCGAAAGCGCTCCCTTGTACCGGGCCGGGGGCCGGACAGCCGCGTTCATGAGCGCCAGCCAGTGACCGTCCGCCAGGAAAGCCTGGGCCGCCAGGAAAGCTTGCCACCTGCCGCGATCAGCCGCGCCGCCCGTTGGGTGATCGTCGCGCTGTCGCTTTACGCCGTCGCGACCCCGCTGCTGGTCGCCGGGATCGTCGCCCTGAAATTGGTGCCGGTGCCGTCGCCCGATTTCATCATGGTCGGGCTCGGCCTCGCGCTGTTCGGCCCGGGCCTTGCCGCCATCACCATCGCACTGCGCGGCCTCAACGCCGTGGTGCGCGATCTGACCATCCGACCCGACACCGAGCCGCAACAGGCGATCATCCGGCTCTTTATCGCCGGCGCCGTGCTCGCCTATCTCGCCGGCCTCGCCTATCTCGGCAAAGGCGGCGACACGATCCTGCCGCTGCTCGCCGTCGATGTGCCGGGTGTGCTCACGGCGTGGCTGCTGCTCGTCCATCTGATGGCCGATCCCGAGCCGTCGCTGATGCGGCGCGGCGCGGCGATGATCAACGACATCACGTTGATCTCGGTCTTCCTCCATATCGGCGGGGCTTATGCCGCGCCGTGGTTTTCGATCTATCTCTGGGTGGTCCTCGGTTTCGGCTTCCGTTTCGGCATCGCGGCGCTCGCGGTTTGCGCGGTGCTCGCCGCCGCCGGTTTCGCCGCCGTCTTCCTCTCGACGCCCTATTGGCAAATGCGCTGGCCGATCGCCGCCGGTATCGGCATGGCGCTGGTGCTGCTGCCGAGCTACGCCGCGACTTTGGTGCGCAGCCTCACCGCCGCCAAGAAACAGGCCGAGGAAGCCGCGCAGGCGAAGAGCCGCTTCCTCGCGGTGATGAGCCACGAGCTCAGGACCCCGCTCAACAGCGTCATCGGCATGGGCTCGCTGATCGCGCGCACCAAGCTCGATGACGAGCAGCGCGACATGCTGGCGACGATGCAGCATTCGGCGCGCACCTTGCTCAGCATCATCAACGATCTGCTCGATCTCTCGAAACTCGAAGCCGGCAAGATCGCGGCGACGATCGAGGTCTTCGTATTGCACGAGGTGCTCGGCGGCGCGGTCGCGATCGTGCGGCCGCAAGCCGAAGCGAAAGGCCTGGCGCTCACCTTGCGCATCGATCCGCGCCTCCCGCCCGCCTATCGCGGCACGCCGCTGCAGCTGCGTCAGGTGCTGGTCAATCTCCTGGCCAATGCGATCAAATTCACGCCGAAGGGCCATATCGCGCTGAACGGCACACTGATCGCGCGCGGCGACGGCAAGGTGAAGCTCGCGCTCGCGGTGCGCGATGAAGGCGTCGGTATCGCGCGCGAGGATCAAGAACGCGTGTTCGACGCCTTCGCCCAGGCCGATGAGCAGAAGAAGCGCGCGAGTGGCGGTACCGGGCTTGGTCTCGCCATCGCCAAGCAGCTTGTCGACGCGATGGGCGGTGCGATCGCGCTGCAGAGCGAGATCGGCAAAGGCAGCACCTTCACCGTGACCTTGACGCTCGATCAGGATACGAGCGGGGTCGTGCGCGCGCCCGATCTTCTCGGCCGCAAGCTGGTCCTGATCTCGAGCGATCCCGAATTTGCCGGCTTGCTCGAAGCGCGGCTGCGCTCCTGGCGCGGCGAAGTGCAGTGGATCGGCGATGCCGAGCAGGCGCTCGGCGAGCTCGCCCTCGCGGGCAAGAGCGAGCGGCCGGTCGTGGTCATCGTCGACGGCACGCAAAACCCGCTCGCCGGTCTGTCGCTGGCGCATCGCGCGATGACGGCGATGGCAACGCCGCCCGTGATGCTGTTCATCGCGCCGGCGCGCGGCAGCGAAGCGATCGCGGGGCTCGCCGCCTCGCAGCTTGCCGCGGTGATCGAAGCGCCGCTTTCGGACGCCGATCTCGCCAGCGCGCTGCTCGGCATTCTCGCCGGCGACGAGCGGCTGGCGAAGCTCGCCGAGATCGAGCCGCCGGCGCCGCGCGCCAGAGCCGCCGCGGCCACGGCCACGGCAACGAGCGCGGCCCCGGCCCCAACGGCAGCGCCGGCACCCCAGCCGGTCGAGATCCCGTCGATCGCCGCCGCCAAGCCACTCAAAATTCTCGTCGCCGAGGACAATCCCGGCAATGTGAAGGTGCTGAAAGGCGTGCTCGAAGGCGCCGGCCATGAGGTTGAGATCACGACCGATGGCGAGGCGGCGCTCTCCGCGCTCGAGCGCACGCGTTTCGACATCGCGCTGCTCGATATCAACATGCCCGAGGTCAATGGCTACGAGGTCACGAAGCTCTATCGCGTCGGCCATATCGGCGAATGGCGCTTGCCGATCGTCGCGCTGACCGCCGACGCGACCAGCGAGACCGAGCGGCTCTGCCGCGAAGCCGGCATGGATGCGGTGCTGCTGAAGCCGGTCGAGGCCACGCAGCTCCTGAGCACGCTCGATGAGATCCATGCGCGGGTGATGCGGCCCGAGCGTCTCGCCGTCGGGGCGCCGCCGATGGTGGTGACGCCGATCACGGCACATCCGCGCTTCATTCAGGATTCCAGCGCAACGGTCGATGAATCGACCTTCGAGGCGCTGAAGAATCTCGGCGGCAGCGATTTCGTGTTCGAAGTCGTCGACACTTTCCGCAAGGACGGCGCGCGGCTCGTCGAGCAATTGAAGGGCGCGGCCGAGAAAGCCGACATCCGCGAATTCCGTGATTTGATGCACAGCCTCCGGAGCGGCGCGGCGAATGTCGGCGGCGTGAAGCTCTGCCAGACGCTGACCGGCCTGCGCGACGTCTCGACCAAGGATCTGCGCACGAACGGCGGCAGCTATGTCGAGAAGATCGAAGGCGAGATGACCCGCCTCGACGCCATCCTCGGCCA
>DATMZZ010000156.1:0-9046 GCA_035573175.1 Allostellaceae bacterium | reverse complement strand
CCTCTTCGGCAGCGGTGTCCTGGCAACAGGTCTCAATTTCCCGGTCGTGCCGCGCGGCGACGAGGAAATCCGCTTCCAGCTCTGCGCCGATCATACCCCCGCCGATATCGACGAGGCTCTGGCCGTATTGGCCGCCTTCCGCGCTTGAGGCTTACGGCAGCTGGGGATTTCCTGGTACTATCACCGCATAATCATCGAGCGATAGATCGGGAGGTGTCGGGTGTATTTCGACCGTCGCCTGTGGGAATTAACCCGTGGCCTTCGCGGCCGCATCGTCGCAACAATCCTCATCGGCCTGCTCGCCTCGCTGATCGGCATCTCGCGCTTCGTGCTGCTGGGCATGCTGATCGCGCGCGTCTTCCAGGGTGCGGCTGTCGCATCGCTGGTGCCCCTCGCGCTCGCCGTCGCGCTCGCCGTCATCCTGCGCGGCGCGATGGAGCATGTGCGCACCATGGTCGCGAACCGCACCGCGGCCGAAGTGCAGCAAGCACTGCGCGGCAGGCTCTACGACAAGATCGCGGCGCTGGGCCCGTCCTGGTTCGCGAATGAGCGCACCGGCGGCCATGTGCAATCGGTCGTCGACGGCGTCGAGCAATTGCAGATCTTCTTCGGCCGCTACGTGCCGCAGATGACGGTCGCGGCACTGACGCCGATCCTGATCTTCGCGATCATCGCCTGGTGGGATGTGCCCGTCGCGGCCGTGTTGCTGGTCGCGGCGATCTTCGGCTTGGTCGCGCCGGTCGCATTCCGCGCCCTCGACACCGGTGCCAGTCGCGCCCGCAACGTCTCGTTCCGCGCCTTTAGCGCCGAATTCCTCGACGCGATCCAGGGCCTCGGCACCTTGAAGGCTTTCGGCCAGAGCCGCGCCTATGGCGTCCAGCTCGCCGACAAGGCGCGCAAGCTCTCGAACACGACGATGTGGCTGACGACCACTGGGTTGATGACGCGCGGTGTGATCGATGTCGCCATCGCCTTCGGCGCGGCCGGCGCGCTGGCGCTCGGCGCGCATCGCGTGACGCAAGGCGAGATGAGCCTCCAGGCGCTGCTCATCGTGCTGATGGCGGGCACCGAGATCTTCCGGCCACTCCGCGATTTCCGCGGTGTGCTGCATGAAGGCCAGATCGGCCAGGCGGCCGGCATCGCGATCAACGAGTTGCTCAGCACGCCGACCGAGCAGCGCCAAGCCACCGCGGCCGCGCCGCAAAAACTCTCGCCGACGATCGACTTCGAGAATGTGCGCTTCTCCTATCCGGGCGGGCGCGGCATCGCGCTCGACGGCGTGTCGTTCAGCCTCGCCGCCGGCGAGCGCGTCGGCGTCGTCGGGCCGAGCGGCTCGGGCAAGTCGACCATCGCGCGATTACTGCTGCAGCTCTACACGGCGCAGGAAGGCGTGGTGAAGATCGGCGGCATCGATATCCGCACGCTCGATCTCGACCGCGTGCGCGAGCAGATCGCGGTCGTGCAGCAGGACACCTATCTCTTCAACGGCACGATCGAGGACAATCTGCGTCTCGGCAAGAAGAACGCGACGCAGGCCGAGCTCGAAGAGGCCACGCGCGCCGCCGATGCGCATGATTTCATCGCCGGCCTGCCGCAGGGCTATCAGACGATTATTGGCGAGCGCGGGGCGCGGCTCTCCGGCGGCCAGCGCCAGCGTATCGCGATCGCGCGCGCGTTGCTGCGCGACGCGCCGATCCTGATCCTCGACGAAGCGATGTCCTCGGTCGATGCCGAGACCGAGGCCACGATCCAGAAGGCGCTCGACCGGTTGATGACCGGGCGCACCGTGCTGGTCCTCGCGCATCGTCTCTCAAGCGTCATCGGCACCGACCGCATTCTCGTCGTCGAGCAAGGCCAGATCGTCGAGAGCGGCAGCCACGACGTGCTGATCCGCCGTGACGGCGCCTATCGCCGCCTGATGGGCGCGCAGGCCGAAGAGCGCGAGGGCTATACCGGCGTGCTTGCCGCGCATGCCGCCGAAGACGAGCTCGCCACGGAAGATCTCGCCGAGATCGAGGATGACGGCGAGGAAGCGGATTCGATCCTGCGCGTCGACAAGTTGCCTTGGGCGAAGACGCTCGGCTGGCTGACGGCGCTGATCGCGCCGTGGTGGCGGCGGCTCGGCATCACGATGTTCTCGGGCATCGGCCGGGTCACGACCTTCATCAGCGTCGGTGTGTTCTCATCGCTCGCGGTCGCCTCGGTGAAGCATGGCGGCGATTACTGGACGCCGCTCTCGGTCCTGCTGATCGTCGCGCCGATCTCGGGCGTGCTCGCTTGGTGCGAGACTTGGCTGGCGCATGACATGGCCTATCGCCTGCTCGCCGAGATGCGCATCGATCTCTTCAACAAGCTCGACACGCTGGCGCCGGCCTATCTCTTGCGCCGCCGCTCCGGTGACCTCGTCAGCCTCGCGACGCAAGACGTGGAAACGGTCGAATCCTTCTTCGCGCATACGATCACACCGTCGATTGTCGCGGTACTGATCCCGGCCGCGATCCTCGCGACGCTGGCGTGGTTCGCCTGGCCGACCGCGCTCGCGCTGCTGCCGTTCCTACTCTATGTCGCCGTGACGCCGGTTTTCGTGCGGCGGCGCATCGACCGCCTCGGCGCTGCGGCGCGCGAAGGCCTCGGCCGCATGACCGCGCATGTCACCGACACGATCCAGGGCCTGTCGGAGCTCGTCTCGTTCCAGGCGCTCGGCCATCGCCGCGATGAATTCGGCCGCATCGTCGGCGATTATCATGCGCTGCGCCTGACGCTCTACCGCGACCTGTCGCTGCAATCGGCGCTCCTCGAAGTCGCGACCGGCCTCGGCGGGCTTTGCGTCGCCGTGACCGGCGCTTACCTCGCGGCGAGCGGCAAGCTCGATCCGACGATGCTGCCGCTGCTCACCTTGCTGGCGGTCGCGGCCTTCTTGCCGGTGTCCGAGATCGCCTATGTCAGCCGCCAGCTCGCCGATACTTTCGCTTCGGCGCATCGCCTGCAGAAAGTGCATAGCGAGCGGGTGCCTGTCACCAACGGGCCTCTGGCGCCGCCCGCGCCGGCGAGCGGCGGCTCGGCGGTGCGTCTCGACCGCGTCAACTTCACCTATCCCGGCCGGCAGCGCGCCGCGCTCAGCGAGTTCAGCCTCGACGTGCCGCCCGGCTCGACCCTGGCGCTGGTCGGGCCGTCGGGCTCGGGCAAGACGACGCTCGGCAATCTACTGTTGCGTTTCTGGGATCCGAGCGCCGGCGCGATCACGCTCGACAATATCGATCTCAAGCAATACCAGCTCGATCATCTGCGCGGCCGCATCGCGCTGGTGGCGCAGGACACCTATCTCTTCAACACCAGCCTCAGGGCCAATGTCTTGATCGCGCATCCCGAGGCAAGCGAAGTGGAGGTGCAGCAGGCGATCGAGCGCGCGGCCCTCGCCGATTTCATCGCCACCCTGCCCGAAGGCCTCGACACCAAGGTCGGCGAGCGCGGCGTGCAGCTATCGGGCGGCCAGCGTCAGCGCGTCGCGATCGCGCGCGCGTTCCTCAAGAACGCGCCGGTGCTGATTCTCGACGAGGCTACATCGCATCTCGACGCGGTCAGTGAGGCGCAGGTGCGCAACGCGCTCGCAGCGCTGATGCAGGAGCGCACGACGATCGTCATCGCGCATCGCCTGTCGACGATCCGCGACGCCAGCATGATCGCCGTGCTCGATCGCGGCCGGCTGGTCGAGACCGGAACGCATGACGCGCTGATCGCGCGCGGCGGGCTCTATGCCGAGCTGGTCGAACACCAGCTCGGCCTCAGCCGCGCGGCGGAGTAGCCGCGTCGCCGACAAAACCTGCGCCGAGCGCATCGGCGAGTGCATCGTACCAATAGGTCTGATCCGCTGGCGTGAAATGCGCATTGGCCGGGCTGGGATTGGGCACGACGAAGACATGTGTCGTGCCGATCGCATAAGGCTGCAGGCCGAGCCCGGTTTCGCCCGCTTCCGGCGCGAGCGCCCGCTGCACCGGACGCCCCACCGTGACGCCGTGAAAGCAAGCAAAGCGCGGCTTAAACCGTTTAAGCTTGCGTGCGAGCGCGGCGACGCCGTCTTTCGGCTCGTCACGGGTCAGATCGGTCGAGCGCGGGCTCGGCCGCTTGACCAGATCGGTGAAGCCGAAACCGTATTCCTGCAGCATGCGATCATGCATCGGCCCCAGCCGCGCGACACCGAGACCCGCGCGCGCGGCGAGGCTGAGGCGCGAGCGTGAGAAAGCCGGCCAGAAGCGATTGATCTTGCGCGCGAAGTAATGGCCTTGCGCCGCTGAGAAAAGCGATGGGTTGATGCCGACGAAGACGACATCGAGACCGTCGCACAACAAATCCGGCAGGGTCGACGGGTTGGGCATTGGCTCTTCCTACACTATGATGCCGGCATGGACTCCAAAAATTCCGCCATTGCCGAGTTGACGCGTCTGATTGCGCAGGCAAAGCGTGCCGTCGTCTTCACCGGCGCCGGCATCTCGACCGAATCCGGCGTGCCCGATTTCCGCAGCCCCGGCGGAATCTGGACGCGGATGAAGCCGATCTATTTCCAGGAATTCGTCGCCAGCGAAGAGAAGCGCCGCGAATCCTGGGAACGCACTTTCTCCGGCGCGATGCGCTGGACCGGCGCCAAGCCCAATGCCGGGCATTACGCGGTGGCGCGGCTGATCGCGCGTGACAAGGTCAGCGCGATCATCACGCAGAATGTCGACAATCTGCACCAGGATTCGGGCGTGCCGCCCGAGAAGGTGATCGAGCTGCACGGCAATGGCAGCTACGCCACCTGCCTCGATTGCGGGCTGCGCCACGAGCTCGAGGTGTTGAAGCAGAGCTTCGTCGGCCGCAGCGAGATTCCGTCTTGCCGTGAATGCGGCGGCCTCGTGAAAACCGCGACGATCTCTTTCGGCCAGGCGCTGAAGCCCGAAGTGGTCGAGCGCGCGCGCGCCGAGACGCTCGCCTGCGATCTCCTTATCGTGCTCGGCTCATCGCTGGTGGTCTATCCCGCCGCCGGTTTCCCGCTGCTCGCGGCGCAGAACGGCGCGGCCCTCGCCATCATCAATCGCGAAACGACCGAGCAGGACGAATATGCCGACCTCGTCATTCATGACGAGATCGGGCCAACCATGTTGGCGGCAGTCCCGTTCGATTAGCGATCAGCGCGGCCGATAGGCGCGCGGCTCGTCGGCAACGATCGTGTTCTTCAGCACGCCGAGGCCAGTGATCTCGACCTCGACCTTGTCGCCGGGCTTCATATTGACGACCCCGAGCACGCCGTGGCGGCCGGCCGGTTTCAGATCCTCGCCGGGATGCGGCTTCAGCGCGCCGGGCGTGCCCATCATGATCACGTCGCCGGGCAGCAGTGTGTAGCCGGTCGAGAGGTAATGCACGACCTGCTCGACCGCGAAGAGCATGTCGTTGAGCGGCGCGTTCTGGCGCTCGATACCATTGAGCCGCGTGATGACGCGCTGCGCTTTCGGATCGCCGAATTCTTCATTCGTCATCAGCCAAGGGCCGGTGCTGCCCGAGCGCTCGAAATTCTTGCCCAAGCCGAAATTGCGATTGTGCCGCTGATATTCGCGCACCGAGCCTTCATTGCAAGCGCAGAAGCCGGCGATGTGATCGAAAGCCCTCTCGACCGGGATGTGGCGGCCGCCGCGGCCGATCACGACGCCGAGTTCGCCTTCGTAATCGAATTCCTTCGCCACTTCGGGCGGCGGGCAGAGCAACGGCTGATCGTGACCAACGACCGAGGCAGGCGTGCGGATGAAGAGGTGCGGGAATTCCTTCGAGGTGGTGAGACCGGTCTCTTCGATATGCGTCTTGAAATTGAGCGCCAGCGCCCAGGTGACATGCGGATCGGGAATCACCGGCAGCAGGTGCGTGTCGGCGAGCTTGCGTGTGCCCGGCTTGCCGCCGACCGCATCGCGCAGCCGCGCGAGCCCATCGGGCATCTCGAGCAGCGCGCGCAGCCGCGTCGGCAATTGCGGTGCGACATCGGCCACCGGCACGAACGCATCGTCGCTCGTCATGACGCCGATCCGCGGCGTGTCGTTCTCGTTATAGGAAATGATCCGCATCGCCCTACCCTTACTTATTCCGATTCCAACATGTGCTGGCCGTATTCGCTCATGCCGACATCCCACACGAGCCCGGTATGGGTCGCCGTGGCGTGAAGATCGCGATAACGGCGTTGCAGCTCGTTCCCTTCGAACAACACGCGCGAGCCCGCGGTGTAGAACAGCCGCTCGACCGCAGCGAGCGCGATGCGCGCCGCATAAGTCGAGTTGCGCTTGCCGCGCGCCCGGTAATGCGCCGGCACGGTTTCGCCGCGCTCGAGCATGGCGCGCGCTTCCCGGACCGGCGCGATATAGAGCGCCGCCGCCGCCTCGATCTCCGCCGCCGCGACGGCGAGCGAGATTTGCGTGCCGGTCTGTTCAGCGACTTTGACGCCGCGCGAGACGCGCTTCTTCGTCAGCGCGATGTAGTCGGCGAGAAAACCTTCGGCGATACCGACCGCGACGCAGGCGAAGGCGCTGGTCGCGAGCCCGCCATGCGGCATGCGGAAGATCGGCGACGCATGCACCTTGTTCCCGGGCCCAGTCGCCGCCTCCAGATCGCTATAGCGCAGGATGCGGTGTGCCGGCACGAACACATCGTCGACCGTGAAGCTCTTGCTGCCGGTGCCGGCCATGCCCATGACGTGCCAGTCGTCGATGACCGTGACATCGCTGATCGGCACGAGGAAGAGGCAGCGCTCGCCTTGCATCGGACCGTCGACAATCGTGCCGCCGGGTAGCGCCCATTGCGCATGATCGACACCGCTGGAAAAACCGTGCTTGCCGGAAAACCGCACGCCGCCGGGCACGCTGCGCGCGACACCGATCGGTGGAAAGCTCGCACATAGCCGCGCGCTCGGAGTCTTGCCCCAGATATCTTCCTGCGCCTCGATCGGCAGGCCGCTGGCGATCTGTGCGTGATCGCCCATGACGGTCGCGACCCAGGCCTGCGCGCCGCAGCCGCGCGCGAGGATCTGCCCGACCTCGCACAGCACATCCCAGCCGAGCTCCGAGCCGCCGAAACACGCCGGTTGGCAAATCCGCAGGAAGCCGGCGGCATCGAAATCCGCCATGGTCTCATCGGGGCAGCGCCGCGCGGCTTCGCAAGCGGGGCTGCGTTCGCGCAGCACCGGTACCAGCGCCTCGGCGCGGTGCAGCATCTCTTCCCGCGTCACAGTTGTCATCCCCCGATCCGGCATGGGCGGCACTCTAGCGAGTGCCCGCTATGCGCCGCAATCAATGTGCTAGTTCGGCCTCCGCTTGGGCATAGAGGGCGCGATATTTATCGAGCACTTCCTTGCCGTTTCTTGCGGCTATCGGCCCAAGCAGCGACCACGGGCTCGGTCTTCGTCTGCCATTTGGCGAAGGCTTCCGGCGGCACGGTCACCGTTTTCTGGCCTTGCTCCGCCATCACCGCGTCGCGGATGCCCGCGGCTTCCTGATCGACCGCCGCACCGTATTGCCGGCTGAGCGGCTCGCCCGAGGTGTCGAGCAGGATCTTCTGCGCCGCCGCGGGCAACGACTGAAACTTCTTCTTCGGCATGAAGATCATGCTGATCGAGGTGCCGACCGAGATATCGACATGATAGGGCGCGACCTGCTGCAGCTTGAAGGACCGCACGCCGCCCCAGCCGATGATCACGCCGTCGACCGTTTTGCGCTGCACCGCTTGTTATTCATCGGTCAGCGGGATCGAGATCGACGCGCCGCCGAGCGCCGCGATGGTCTTGCTCTGCATCTGGCCGGCGACGATGAGATGCAGCCCGCCGGCGCCGAGGCGGAAGCAGCGCTGGAACGGCTCCGAGAGAGCGAGCCGATGCGCGCCGGCCGCGGAACGCAGCGCCATCCTCTTTTCGGATGATGAAGGTGAGCATTGGCGCGGACTGATCGAGAATCTCCCGGCGCTGCGAGAGCACGGTCGTTGCTGCTTGATATCGGGTTCTTACGCCTCAGTCCAAGTCGCATTCAAATCGCGAAGCCGCCACAAAGCCGCAAGATTCGCGCCCCATCTCCCGCTAACCACAAAAGAGAGGGAGATGAAAACATGGATAAGGACCGTATCGAAGGCTCTGGCAAGCAAGCGGGCGGCGCCATCAAGGAAACCGCCGGCAAGGCGCTCGGCGACAAGAAGATGGAAAGCGAGGGCGCGGCGAAGAAAGCCGAAGGCAAGGTGCAGAACGCCGTCGGCGGCTTGAAAGACAAAGTCCGCGAGATGGCCGGCGACAATAAATGATCGCGACATGATCGCACTTTATATACTTCAGGATCCGGGTACGCCGCAGCCGCCGGGCAATCCGACGCCGCAGCCGCCCAACCCTGAAATTCCGCCGCCGATCGAGGAGCCGCCGAAGCCGATTCCGCCGCCACCGGTCGATCCGGTGCCACCGCCGGTCAAAGGCTAAGCGACTTCCGCGCCAAGGGGAGCGGAGACGCGCGCCGTGCGCTTAAGCGTACGGCGCCGTTTTCGTTTTGATTTGCTGTTAGATTTTCTCTGGGCATAGCATTTCGCACGAAAAGCGCGAGCTGTGCCGCAGCACCACTGGCGACTCAGCACTCGCCTAAGATTGGGCGCTCAACTGAGATCGATCGCGTAGCGCTTCAGGTCGGGGAGATCGCAATAGGCGAGCGCGCCTTCATGCGTCGCGCGCAGCACGACGCGCGGCGCGCTGTCGGCTTCGAGTGCTTCCTGCCAACGCGGCGCACAAAGGCACCAACGGTCACCTGGGACGAGGCCGGGAAAGCCATATTCCGGCATCGGCGTCGAGAGATCGTTGCCGCTCGATTTCGAGAAAGCGAGGAATTCCGCCGTCATCACGACGCAGACGGTGTGGCTGCCGACATCCTCGGCGCCGGTATCGCAGCAACCATTGCGGAAGAAGCCGGTCATCGGCTTCAGCGAGCAATTCTCTAAGACGCCGCCGAGGACATTGCGCGACGGCCGCTTCCGGCCGCCATAACCAGCATCCAAGGGCATGTCGCTC
>DATMZZ010000155.1:0-14721 GCA_035573175.1 Allostellaceae bacterium | reverse complement strand
GGGTTCCATTTTCACCCGATCATGGGCCACTTCGCCGTCAATGACCGCCAGTTCTATCCGCTCTTCGAGGTCATCGACGAGCTGAAGGCGCCGGTGATGATCGATGTCGGCACGACCGGCATGGGCGCCGGCATGCCGGGCGGGTTGGGCGCCAAGATCCGCCACGCGCATCCTTCGGCGATCGACGAGCTTGCGGCGGACTTTCCCAACCTCACCATCATCGCCGCGCATCCCGGCTGGCCGTGGGTCGACGAGATGACGGCGGTCGCGCTCCACAAGGGTAACGTGTTCTGGGAGCTCAGCGGCTGGGCGCCGAAATATTTCCCGGCGCAGCTCAAAACCGATGCCCGCTCGCGGCTGCAGGACAAGATCATGTTCGGCAGCGACTATCCGAGCATCCCGTACGATCGCCTGATGAAAGAGTGGGGCGAGCTCGGCTACACCGAAGCGGTGATGGAAAAGATATTCCACAAGAACGCCGAGCGAATTCTCGGCCTCTGAGAAAGCTTTACCGTCCGACGATCAACGCCCGGCCTCGTGCCGGGCGTTTTGTTTTTGGCGCATCACCGCTTTTTGAATCGCCTCCCCGGCGAAAGCCGGGGTCCATTGCGCAATTTCGCGGTTGATAAATGGGCCCCGGCTCCTGAGCTTGTCGAAGGGCGCCGGGGAAGCGAAAAGAAGAGAGCGCAGACATAACGACATTGCCGTGGGCAATCGATTAGAATGGGATAAGAAACGTAACAGGGAGGCGCGTCCCATGAGATCGATTCGGCTGTCATTCTTGAGCATCGTGAGCAGCGCATTTGCGCTGGGTGCCACCCTTGCCCCGGCGCAGGCGCTCGACAAAGTCCATGTCGGCAATCCGTCCGACATCGCCTGGGCCTTCGTCGTTCCTTATGTCGGGATCGAGGCCGGCATCTTCAAAAAATACGATCTCGAGGTCGACGTCGCGAGCTTCGGCGGCGATCAGAAGATGCAGCAAGCCCTCAATGCCGGC
This sequence comes from Allostellaceae bacterium, assembly GCA_035573175.1. Lineage (GTDB taxonomy): Bacteria > Pseudomonadota > Alphaproteobacteria > ATCC43930 > CGMCC-115725 > CAIKMD01. Next base: position 13,724 of record DATMZZ010000155.1, on the reverse strand, counting down.
AGCATCGATATCGGCCTTGGCGGCGGACCGGCAATGGCCTTCGTCGTCAAAGGCGCGCCGGTGATGGCGGTGGCCGCGCTCTTCGGCCCGCCGAAGAACATCTCAATTGTCATACCCTACGATTCGCCGATCAAGTCGACGGCGGAGCTCAAGGGCAAGCTCGTGAGCGCCAGTCAGGTCGGGTCGCTGACCGGGTGGCTGGTGCAACGGATATCGCTGCATGAAGGCTGGGGCGTCGACGGCATCAAGATCGCCGCGCTCGGCGGCTTCGAGCCCGGCGTCGCCGCCCTGCGCACGAAGCAGATCGACGCGATGATGTCGTCGGTCGAAGGCGGGCTGACGCTCGAAGAGAAGAAGATCGGCCGCAACCTCACCAGCATGGAGAAATTCGCGCCGAAATTCGTGACGCATGTCGTCTTTGCGCGTCGCGATCTCGTTGCCAGCAATCCGAAACTGGTCGACCGTTTCCTCAAGGGACTTTTCGCGACCATCGCCTATATGAGGACCCACAAACCCGAGACCGTGAAAGTCTCGGTCGAGCAGATGCATGAGAGCAAGGTCGTCGCCGAAAAGACCTATGACGACGAGATCGACGCTTTCACCACCGACGGCACCTTCGATCCCGAAGGCGTCGCGGTGATCAAGCAATCCTTCCTCGATATGGGCATGCTGAAAGAGAAACCGGCCGACAACCAGATGTACACGACCCAATTCCTGCCGGTGAAGCCCTGATATTCTTTAGTGCCCCCTCACCCCAACCCTCTCCCCGCTGGGGAGAGGGGACGCCCCGTTCGATCGCTCTTCGCGACCGAACCCGGAGGGGCCAACCGCAAGAGCGGTTGGCCGGGACGTCCCGTCGCGCAGCGATGGGAGGGGTGAGGGGGATTCCAAAGGAGCTCTCATGACCGCACGTCTCGATCCCGTCACGCTCGAAGTCATCCGCAATGCGCTGCCGGCGATCTCGAATGAGATGGCCGCCGATCTGCAGCGCACCTCCTACAACATGATGATCTATGAGGTGCGCGATTTCTGCACCGCGCTGATTTCGACCGAGGGCGAGCTGATCAGCCAGAATGTCGGCGGCGTGTCGCATTTCGTCGCCGATCTCGGCGTCATCATCACGGACGGGATGGCGCGCTACGGCAAGGACGGCTTCCAGGACGGCGACGTCCTGATCATGAACCACCCCGCCGTCGCCGGGCAGCATCTCAACAACATCTGCATCTACGTGCCCTATTTCTTCAAGGGCGAGCTGCTCATGTTCTCGATGGTGCGCGCGCATTGGATCGATGTCGGCGGCATGAGCACCGGCTTCGGCGCCGGCCGCGCGGCGCAGGATCCATGGATGGAAGGGCTGCAATTCAACCAGCTCAAAATCTACGAGGGCGGCAAGCTCAACGAGATGCTGCACAACATGATCAAGGACAATATCCGCTTTCCGGAATCGTCCCTAGGCGACCTCCGGTCGCAAATAGCCTCGTGCAAGCTGGGCAACCGCCGCGCTGACGAGCTCTTTGAGCGCTATGGCCGCGACACGGTGACGGCGGCGATCCGCCAGGTCTTCGACGAGACCGAGCAACGCTGCCGTAACGCGGTGAAGCAACTCACCGACGGCGTCTACGAAGCCGAATCCTTCATCGACGACACCGGCGAGAATCCGCCGGAGCCGGTGAAGATCCACGCCAAGATCACCGTGAAAGCCGGCGCGATGACCATCGATCTGTCGGAATGTTCGAAAGAGCGTCCGCACGGACCGAACTGCCGCTCGCTCGCCGGCGCGCGCATCGCCTATAAGGCGATTACCCAGCCGCTCGACCCGGTGAATGAGGGCTCGTTCCGCGCGCTCGACATCATCCTGCCGGAAGGTAATTTCATGATGGCGCGGCATCCGATCCCGATGCAGGGCTGGAGCCTTATGTTACCCACCGTCGCGGATACGATCGTCGCGGCGCTCGCCCCGGCGATGAAGGACAAGGCGCCGGCCGGACATCACGCCGATCTCGGCGGCTCGGCCTTCTTCGGTGTCGATCCCAAGACCAAGCGTAACTTCGTCTTGCAGAGCATCGACGGCGGCGGCTGGGGCGGACGGCCGTTCGAAGACGGCGAGAGCGGCTCGGTCTCGATCTGTCAGGGCGACGTCCGCAACGGCGCCATCGAAGCCATCGAGCTGAAATGCCCGGTGATGATCGAGAAGCGCGGCTTCCGTCAGGATTCGGGTGGCGCCGGCAAATATCGCGGCGGGCTCGGCATCGAATTCCAGATCCGCAATTTCGTCCAGGGCCGCTGGAACATCGGTAAGCCCTATCGCCAGGGCCTTGCTTCCTGGCCGCTCTGGGGCGGTGAGCCGGGCGCGATAGCGGATTCGCTGATCCGCCGGCCGGGCGAGAACGAATTCCACGAACTCTACGGCCACCGCTATCTCGTGCCGGCGGAAACGCAGGTGCTGACACGCCGCTCCGGCGGCGGCGGCTGGGGCGACCCGCTCGATCGCGAGGAAGAGCTCGTACGCTGGGATGTCGTCGAAGGCTATGTCTCGCGCGGCGCAGCGCAGGAGAGATACGGCGTCGTGCTGAAAGACGATCTGTCGATCGATATGTCAGCGACCAAGACACTGCGCGCGAAGCTGCGGAGCGAGCGCGGCAGCAACGGCGCACGCAAGACTGCACTGCCAACACCCGTCGTCGAAAACGGTGTCACCGCTTTACGCACCGACCTCACGGTCTTCGCGACCCGGCCGGCCGCAGCCGCGGAGTAACGCCACCACCCACTCTCGTCATTGCGAGGAGCGGCGCGACGAAGCAATCCAGAGCATCACGTGAGGCTCTGGATTGCTTCGCTTCGCTCGCAATGACGATAAATGGATTCAGGCTCGCTGGTAACGCAGATACCCGACGATGTCGGGTGCGGGCTTAGCGCGATCGCGCGGGTGGTTGATGCCGTCGACCACCGGCACTTCGGCGAAATCGAAGGGGCTAACGCCTTCGAGACAGGCAGCGTTGATGCCGTAGTAATTCGGATTCGAGCGGCGGCGATGATGCGTGTAGATGCCGCACTTCGCGCAGAAATAATGCTCGGCGACGCGCGTCTTGAACTGATAGAGCGTCAGCGCGTCTTGGCCTGCGAGCAAGGTGAAATCGGCGATCGGCACGCCGATGGCGACCGCGCCGCGCATGCGGCAGAAGGAACAGTTGCAGCGCGTGCCTTTGAGACCGTCCGGTAACCGGACGCGGAACCGCACCGTGCCGCAATGGCAGGCGCCGTTCCGCTCCGTAGCTTCAGCCATACGCGCGCTTAAGCGCTCGCCGCCTGCTTCGCGGCGGCGCGCAGCTTCGCGGTATTGCCGCCCTTCATCACCGAGCCGGGCAGCGGATGGCCGACGACGTCTTCGGCGAGATTGGCGCAATCGATGAGCTTGTCGAGATCGAGGCCGGTCTCGATGCCCATCTCCTGGCACATGAAGACGAGATCCTCGGTGCAGACATTGCCCGCGGCGCCCTTATGGCCAGCGAAAGGACAGCCGCCGAGACCGGCGACGGCCGCGTCATACTTGGTCACACCCATCTCCAGCCCCGCATAGGCATTAGCGATACCCATGCCGCGCGTATCGTGGAGGTGAAGGACGATATCGAGATCGGGGAATTTTTCGCGCACCGCGCCGACGACGCGCTTGATCGAGCCCGGCGTCGCCCAGCCCATCGTGTCGGCGAGGGTGAGCTGCTTCAGCGTCACGCCATTCTCCGTGGCGATCCGCACCAGATCGCCGGCAATTTCGACCACGCGCTCGACCGGCACCTCTCCCTGGTAGTTGCAGCCGAAGGCGGCGCTGATCAGCGCCTTGCCCATCTCGACCTTGTATTCTTTGTATTTGGCGATGGTCGCCGGCAGCGTCGCCATCAGCTCCGCGACGGTCTTGTTCTGGTTGCGCTTCAGGAACGCATCCGAGGCCGAAAGAGTGATGCCGCCTTCGATGGTAAGCTTCTTGGTCGCGACCGCGCGCTCGAAGCCTTTGTCATTGAGCCACAGGCCGGTGAACTTCACTCCCGGCACCATTTTGATGCCTTCCACCACCTGCTCGGCATCGGCCGAGTTCGGCACCCGGCGCGGATCGACGAACGAGACGGTCTGGATGTGGTGGAGACCGGTGGTCGCCAGTGCATTGATGAATTCGACTTTACGGTTCGTCGGAATGAATTCCTTTTCGATCTGAAAGCCCTCGCGCGGGCCTTCTTCGCGAATGTCGACAGTCTTCGGCATGTCCGCCATGAGTTCCTCCTCGTTTGAGGTGCATCCTAGCGCGGCGTAGCGTCCTGCCAAGCGTGTCGCTACGATAGAAAAATGCCATTCTTGCGCAACGCATGGTACGTCGCCGCCTGGCCCGAGGAACTCGGGCGCACGCTCTTCGCGCGCCGCATCGCCGGCGAGCATCTCGTCTTCTTCCGCCAGGAAGACGGCACGCCGGTTTGCCTCCAGGACCAATGCCCACATCGCTTCGCACCGCTGAGCATGGGGACGCTGATCGGCGACCACATCGAGTGCAAATATCACGGGCTGCAATACGACGAGAGCGGCCGCTGCGTCCTCAACCCACATGCGCCCAATGTCGTGCCACCGAAAATGGCGACGCCGGCCTATCCGCTGGCCGAGCGCCACGGCTTGGTGTGGATCTGGATGGGCGATCCAGCGCGCGCCACGCCTGAGACGATCCCCGATCTCGATTATCTGCGCGACGAGGCGAATTTCCGCTCGGTGCGCAATTATTTCTGCCTGCCCTACAGCACGGCGCTGATGTTCGACAATCTGATGGATTTGTCGCATGCCGATTTCCTGCACAAAGGGCTGATCTCGGAAGGCATGGGCGAGAAGACGCGCGCCACCATGACCACGACCGATGAAGGCGATTGCGTGCGCGTGCGCTGGGTGCTGCGCGATGCGCTGCCTTCACCGACCTTTGCCAAGGTGTGGAAATTCGGGCCGCTGACCGATCATTACCGCGAGACGCATTTCACCCCGCCCGGCATCCTGCGCGTCGACCTTGCCGCGGTCGATGCCGGCCGGCGACAAAATGAAGGCGTGCGCCTCATCGTCACGCATTGCGTGACGCCGGAGACCGAGACCTCGCTGCACGAATTCACGCTGCGCAGCCGCAATTTCGCGCTCGCCGATGCGAAGGTCGATGCGCACTTCATCGAGCAGCAGCGCAAAGTCATCCTCGAAGAGGATGGCTGGATGCTGACCGCCATCCAGCAGCGCACGAACGAGCCCGGTTTCGCCCAAGAGCCGGTGCTGTTCAATGTCGACACTGGCGCCGTCAAAGTGCGCCGCGTGATGGAGCGGCTGATCGCCGCCGAAGCCGGTTAAGGCATCGGCAGCTTAGGGCATGGGCAGAAGGGGCTTCTGTCCTGGCGGAAGCTGCATGTCGAAGGTCGCGAGCAGCGCGGCCGTGCCGGCGTAATTCCCCATCAGCGCGACGAGATTGATGAGCTGGGTCGGGCCGAATTGCTTCGCCGCGCGCGCATAGGTCGCTGCGCTGACTTTCTTGTTGCGATAGATCTCGCGTCCAAGCTGGATCACGACCGCATCGGCATCGGGCACGCCCTTGAGGCTCTTGCGATGCTTCACGACATCGACTGTCGCGGGCGGCACGCCTTCTTTCAAAGCAACGCATTCATGCGCCGCCCATTCGAACTGGCTGTTGAATTCGCGCGCCGTGACGAGGATCGCCAGCTCGCGCACATGGCCGTCGAAGCCGGTTTCGGGACTGCGCAGGAAGCGATTGAGCCCGCCATTGAACTCGGAGAGTTTCGGGCTGTAGAGCAGGATGCCGCCGGGGCCACGCAAGCCGGCAAGCGAGCCGCCCGAGGGCGAGCTGAGCTGGTCGTAGGTTTTCTGCCCGGCGGGATCGAGATTTTCACGCTTCACCGGCGGCAGGCGATTGCCGAATCGGCGTGAATGTCCGGCGGATAGGCGGCTGTTTGCGCCATCGCCGCGCCGTGGGGCGCAACCACTATTGCCAGACCGATCGCCACGATGACGCTTTTCCCGAACGACATCATTCCCCCTTTTGACGGTTGTCCCTGATTGCCCGTGGGCAGAGCATGCGCCGAGGCGGTGCGAGCGTCCAGCCGATAACTTTACGATTTGTTGAGGCTGACAAATTAAGACTCAAGCATTCAGGGGACAGCGCAAGAACGCAATCCATGACGTCACTTACAGCTTTGCGGGCCGAATCGACCACGACCGAGCTAGCCTATGACGCCTTGCTCGCTGAGCTGCGCGAACCTTTCGTGATTTTTGGCCGCGATGAGCGGCTGATCGTGTGGAATCGCGCTTATGCCGAGATGCATCGCGATCAGAACGGCCATTGCATTCTCTATGAAGGCCTGCCGGTCGACGAATTGACGGCGTGGCGGCTCACCAGCGGCTTCTTTCATCCTTCCGACGAGCACAATTCCAGCACCGAGCCGAGCGCGTCCAACCCGGCCCGCGGCAAAGGCTCGAGCACTTATCGCATCCGCGACGGCCGCTGGATGCTGGTCGAGCGCTATCCGCTGTCGGACGGGCATAATGTCGGTCTCTGGATCGACATCACCGCGCTGAAACTGGCCGAGAACGCATTGCGCGAGAGCGCGGAGCGCCTCTCGCTCCGCGAGGCGGAGCTGTCGCAGGCGCAGATCGATCTCGAAGAGATCAATGCCAGCCTCGAAGAGCGCGTTCGCAGCCGCACCGACGAGCTGTTTGCGGCGCAAGGCGAGCTGGTGAAGAAAGAGCGTATGGCGGCGATCGGCCAATTGACCGCGACCGTCGCCCACGAGTTGCGCAATCCGATGAGCGCGATCCGCAACACCGTCTTCATGATGAAAGACCAGCAGAGCCGCGGCCAGCCGGTCGAGCTCGGCCGGCCGCTCGACCGCATTTCCCGCAGCATCGATCGTTGCGAAAAGATCATTCAGGAGCTGCTCGACTTCTCGCGCTCGCGCCAGCTCCAAACCGACGCGTTGATGTTCGATGCCTGGCTGCGCCATGTCATGAGCGAGTTCACCGCGCCACCAGGGATGGCCATCGCCATCGAAACAGGCGCCGGCGAGACCAAGGTCGCGGTCGATAGCGATCGGCTGCAACGCGTGGTCATCAATCTGGTCGAGAACGCCGTCCAGGCTTTGGCGGAGCATCGCTCGGCCGCTGAGCCGCGTATCGTCCTGCGCACCCAAACGCGCAGCGACGCCCTCGAATTGCAGATCGAGGACAACGGCCCCGGCATCCCGGCAGAAAATCTGGCCAAGGTGTTCGAGCCCCTGTTCACCACCAAGCGCGCGGGCACCGGCCTCGGCCTGCCGACGGTGAAGCAGATCGTCGAGCAGCATGGCGGCACGATCATGCTGGAAAGCACGCTTGGCGAATTCACCCGCGCGGTGATCCGCCTGCCGCTCGCCTAATCTGCCTCGCGGCACCACGCCAAGAAAATCTGATCCAATTCTCGGGGCGTTGGCAGCCGGCGCATTATTGTTCCAAGATGCTCCCGGATAAGCTGACACCGCCAAGCGAACGTAGCGTAGACGCGGTCGACATCGCCGTCTTCCATTTCTGGACCTAAACTACGTCGCCTTATCGACAAAGCCCTGGCGATCTTCCTCGAAGCCTCATCAGCTCGAGAGTCGTAAATAAGAAATGCGTTTCTCTTGTGAAAATGCAGGTACTTTGACGCAAGGGATCGCTTGTCCATTTGCGTAATTTCATAAAAAAGATCTGTCAGTCGCTTATGAACTTGCAGGGCCAACCGCCCACATGGGTCGGAATCGTGTGGTACTTTCCCGATCCACATATCGATATCCGAGTCAATAATTTTTGGGATTACGTCTTTCTCGTAGAACTCGTCCCCCTTGTTTTCAGGCTTATCCCGGCGACGTTCTATGGCTGCCGCATAGGCACGACCAATCAGCCAGATTTTTGCGACAACTTCCGAACTCGTTTTGTGCGCCGGGTGTGCTTCGCAAAGCCTGTAGAGAACCTCATTACCTAGATTCCAAACGCTTTGGGTCCGGAATGCCTTATCAATAAAATCTAGGGAAAGGGATTTAGACATTGGTTATCTATAAGAAGCCGAACCGAAAAATTCGTCCGAGATCAAAAAAGAATATCTGCCTGCCGTTCCCCTAAAGCATGTCTGCCTAACGGATGTAGAAGCTCTTCTCGGTCGCGATGGCATTCATCGGAATGTCATGCGGCAGCGGATGGATCGTCGGCAGACGGCCGACCTCGAAGCCGACACCGAGACAGAACGGCCGCGGATCCATCGCTTCGAGCGTGCGGTCGTAAAACCCACCGCCATAGCCGAGGCGATAGCCCTCATCGTCGAAACCGACCAGCGGCACGATCAGCATCTTCGGCTGCACCGGCGCGCCTTCGGCCGGATAAGGGATGTCGTAGACGCCGGAAGCCAGCTTGGTCTCGCGCGTCCAGTTGCGGAATTCGAGCGGCCGACCTTTGCCGAGCACGACCGGCAGGGCGACGGTGAAACCTTGCGCGATCAGCTTGTCGAGCACCGGCAGCACGCTGAACTCGCGCCGGAATGGCCAATAGGCGCCAACAAGACAAGGCTCGATATCATCGAGACAAGTGTCAATACGGCGCGCGATTGCGGCATCGGCTTCGGCATGGACCGCTTGCGGCAGCGCCATACGCGACGCGATCAACTCATCGCGCTTTTGCTTACGCCAGCTAAGGATCTCTGCGCGTTCCATGTCGCACGCCCTACACTTCCGCGTCACCCCCGCGGAGGCGGGGATCCAGAGACAGCACTGGATGCCCGCCTGCACGGGCATGACGAATCAAAAAACCCTCAATCACAAATCCGATGATCCTACGATAGACCAATGATCTGTCCTGCCTCGTTGACATACATCTGCTCGGCGGACGGCGTACGCGGCAGGCCGGGCATGGTCATGATATCGCCGCAGATCGCCACCACGAATTCGGCGCCGGCCGACAAGCGCACTTCGCGGATCGGCAGCTCGAAGCCAGAAGGCGCACCGTAGAGCTCGCCATTGGCCGAGAAGCTGTATTGCGTCTTCGCCATGCAGATCGGCAGGTTGCCGAAGCCCTGCTTCTCGAATTCGGCGAGGCGATCGGTGATCGCTTTCGGCGCGGCGACGTCGCCGGCGCGATAAATCTCTTTCGCGATCGTCTTGATCTTGTCGAGCAGCTTCATGTCGTCGGGATAAAGCGGCTTATACGCCGCCTTGCCACTATCGGCGACTTCAGCGACGGCCTTCGCTAGCGCCTCGGCGCCCTTGCCGCCATCGGCGAAATGGGTGCAGACGAACGCGCTCACGCCGTCGGCCTTGCAGCCATCGACGATCGCCTGCAGCTCGGCATCGGTATCCGTCGGGAAACGGTTGATGCAGACCAACGCCGGCACGCCGAATTTCTTGATGTTCTCGAGATGGCGTCTCAAGTTCACCAATCCCTTCGTCACCGCCTCGATATTCTCGGTGCCGAGATTGGCGCGCGCGACGCCGCCATGGAATTTGAGCGCGCGCGCGGTCGCGACGACGACTGCGGCAGCGGGCTTCAGGCCCGCCTTGCGGCATTTGATGTCGAAGAATTTCTCGGCCCCGAGATCGGCGCCGAAACCGGCTTCGGTCACGACGTAATCGACCAGCTTCAACGCCAGCTTGGTCGCGGTCACGGAATTGCAGCCATGGGCGATATTCGCGAACGGCCCGCCATGGATGAAGGCCGGGTTGTTCTCCAGCGTCTGCACCAGATTGGGCTTGATCGCGTCCTTCAGCACCGCGGTCATCGCGCCATCGGCCTTCAATTGGCTGGCGCGTACGGGCTGCCGGTCGCGCGTCTGGGCGACGATGATGTTGCCGATGCGGCGGCGCAGATCCTCCATCGATGTCGAAAGGCAGAGGATCGCCATGATCTCCGACGCGACCGTGATGTCGAAGCCGTCCTCGCGTGGGAAACCGTTGGCGACGCCGCCCAGCGAATCGACGATCGAGCGCAACGCGCGATCGTTCATATCCATGCAGCGCCGCCAGGTGATGCGGCGCGGATCGATGCCGAGCTCATTGCCCCAATAGACGTGGTTGTCGATCATCGCCGCGAGCAGATTGTTGGCGATGCCGATGGCGTGGAAATCGCCGGTGAAATGCAGGTTGATGTCGTCCATCGGCACGACCTGGCTGTAGCCGCCGCCGGCAGCGCCACCTTTCATGCCGAAGCAGGGACCGAGGCTCGGCTCGCGCAGGCAGATCATCGCCTTCTTGCCGATGCGGTTGAGCGCATCGCCGAGACCGACCGTGGTCGTGGTCTTGCCCTCGCCCGCCGGCGTCGGGTTGATCGCGGTGACCAGTATCAGCTTGCCGTCCGGCTTATTGGTCAGCGCGTCCTTGACGAAGTCCATGCCGATCTTGGCCTTGTGATGGCCGTAAGGCTCGACCTGCTCGGCCGGGATCCCCAGCCTGTCGCGCGCGATATCGATGATCGGCCGCAACTTGGCGGCCTGCGCAATTTCCCAATCGGTTTTCGGCTTTGCTGAGCTATCGGCCATAGCTTTGTACCTGTTTTCTTGGCTTGAGATGCTTCGGAACGCATCGAAGAAGGGCGATGCGTTATCGTCAACTAAAAATCCGCCCAAGATTTTCGTGGGCAAATAAATGGGCCAATTTGGCTAGCCCGAGCGGGACGTGCCGGAGATTTGCGGGGAGGCGGCATCGATGTCGCGGTGGAAGGCTCTTGAGCGGATCGGCCGCCGCGGCCGCGATTAGCATCGCGGCCGCAACCTAAGCGAGAAGTCAGCCGACAAGCGTCACTTGCTGACGCGTTTCGCTGCCTCCTTGATCAGGGCCAGCCCGTCATACTGACGCGCATCGAGATCGGCCTTGATGAGACCGAGCTCGCGCTGGGTGTGGATATTGCGCGACACCGCGTCGATATCGGTGAGGCCGTTCGGATCGCGGTAATTGTCGGCCTTGGTGAAGAGCCAACCCTGCATCGTCGCGACCGGCACCTTGGTGAAGTCGGAAACGAATTTCACCGCGGCGTCGTGATTCTTCGGATCGAGATACCAGTGGATCGAGCGGAGGTAGTCCTCGAGGAAATCGACCATTGCGGCGTGATTCTTGTCGAGGAAGCCCTTATGCGCGACCCAGAAGGACAGCGCGACATGGCCCATCGCATCGGCGGTGGTGAAGAGCGTGCGCGTGATCGCGGCTTGCGCGGGATTGCGCGACCAGGGCAGGGTCGAGGGGATGAGATCGGCCTTACGTTCCTCCAGCACCGATTTCATATTGGGGAAGTTGATCTCGATGACGCTGAAATCGCGCTTGTCGATCATGCCGTGCTTCAGCATCTCGGCCTTCATGATCATGTCGAGGCCGCCGCCGATGCCGTTGGTGACGAGCACCTTGCCCTTCAGATCCTCGACCTTCTTGATCGGCGAATCCTTGAGTACCGCGAAATCGGCCGTGCCATGGCCCTCGACACCCCATTGGATTTCGTCGGCGATGATGCGGAGATCGCTCATGCCGGCATTCTCGACAGCGAGGCTGAAGGACGAGAAGCCGAGCGCCGCGATATCGATCTGACCGCTTTGCAGCGCCGTGATTTGCAGCGGCGAGCCTTGGAAATGCGTCGCCTCCACCGTGTAGGACTTGCCGTTGTGCTTGGCGATGCCGTCGGTCGGGAAAAGAATCGGAACGAGCGATGCCGGCGCGGCCACCCATCCCATCCGGATCTTCAGCGGATCGGCCTGCGCCGACGCCGTGTGAAGCACAATGGCCGCAATCGCGACCGCGACAATCGATTGAACCCGCATTGGCATTTCTCTCCCCTCAGGATGTTTTATGCGGAAACCCTAACACAGCGATTCGCGGGAAACTGCCACGAAACCGAGGGTTGCTCGGGCCTTGACATTTTCGTTGAATGATATATCTTACGATATGTTAATAGCTACATCGAGAGAGTATTTATGCATCATCACTTTGAAAAAACTGGAAAATTCGGTCATCGGCATATGCGCGACCAGCGTCGCGGCCGGCACGGTTTCGGTCCCTTCGCGGCGGGTTTCGCCGACGGGACCGGGATGGGCGGCGGCGGTTTTCGCACCGGCCGCAAGCTCGGCGCCGCCGATTTGCAACTCGTCATCCTGGCGCTGCTCAAGGAAAAGGCGCGCCACGGCTATGAGATCATCAAGGCGCTGGAAGATCGCTCGGGCGGCTTCTACGTGCCGAGCCCCGGCATGGTCTATCCCGCCCTCACCTTCCTCGAAGAGACCGGCCTCGCAGTCGTGTTCGAAAGCGAGGGATCGAAGAAGCTTTATCGCATCACGCCGGATGGCGAGGCGCAGTTGAAACGCGACGAAACCATCGCCGATGCGATCCTCACCCAGCTCGAGCGCATGGGGCGCAAGATGGACCGCGTGCGCGAAGTCTTCGCCGCCGAGGCCGAGGATGAGGAGATGGCGCAGGATCTGCGCGCGGCGCGCCGCGATTTGCGCACGGTGCTGCGCGAGCGGCGGCGCTCTTCGCCGGAAGAACAGCAGCGCATCGCGGCGATCCTGAAACGCGCGGCGGACGAGATCCGGAGCAAGTGACTTGCCGCCGCGCAAGCCGAGCCCCGCGCGCGCCATCGCCAATGTGCGGCGCATCTTCAAAGCGTTCGAGACCGGGGATGTGAGCGACGCGGCGGATTATCTGCATCCCGACTATTTCAATCGCGAATCCGACGATCGCAGCAATGCGCGCGGGCCAGACGAGTTGGCGCATAGCGTCGCCTGGCTGCGCGGCGCTTTCTCGGAGCTGAAATTCGAAGAGCAGGATGTCATCGCTGCCGGCGACAAGGTCGCAATGCGCGTGGTCATGAGCGGCTGCCACACCGGCGATTTCATCGGCCACGCCGCGACCGGGCGCCGCTTTGCCGCCGAGCAAATGCATCTTTTCACCTTGTGGAACGGCAAGATCCTGACGCATCACGCGGTGCGCGACGACCTCACCATGCATCGCCAGCTCGGCCTGCTCGGCCCGAAAGGTTGATCGGCACTCCTCTTTCCTCGCGGTTTTGTGTCCGAACCGGACTTGGGGTGGCGCAGTCCTTGTGCCACCCTGAGCGGCGTAAGAACACGAACCTCAGGGGAGATCGTCGATGAAGAAGCTGTTGCTGGCGGCAACGACGCTTGCCGCTGTTTCCGTTCTTGCCGGCTGGTCGATCGACAGCGTGCAAGCCGCGGTCAAAGTTCAAACCGTCGATTACAAACAGGGCGATACGACGCTTGAAGGCTGGCTCGTCTATGACGATGCCAAGCAGGGCAAGCGGCCGGGCGTGGTTGTCTTCCCCGCCTGGAATGGCCCGGACGAGGATGCGAAGGGCCGCGCCCAGATGCTGGCCAAGCTCGGCTATGTCGCCTTCGTCGCCGATGTCTATGGCAAGGGCGTCCGCCCGCAGGGGCCAAAGGATGCCGGGGCGGAAGCCGGCAAGTATATGAAGAATCGTCCGCTGCTCACCGAGCGCGCCAAGCTCGCTTACGATCAGCTGCGTAAGAACTCGATGGTCAATCCGGCGAAGATCGCTGCCATCGGCTATTGCTTCGGCGGCGCCGGCGCGCTCGACCTCGCACGTAGCGGCGCGCCGCTGGTCGACACGGTGACCTTCCACGGCGATCTGACCTCGCCGACGCCGCAAGACGACAACAACATCAAAGGGCGCGTCCTGGCCCTACATGG
>DATMZZ010000154.1:0-16017 GCA_035573175.1 Allostellaceae bacterium | reverse complement strand
ACCTCGATCCACGGATCCCATCAGGGCTCGCGGCCATGTCAGGCTGCATCCACAAGCCGAACACATGACCGCAACTGGCCGCATCCCACACGCGCAAAAAACCCTTGCCAAGCGGGGGCCATCCACACATGACGAAAATGGGTTTACCGCCCCACCGGGCTCGGCGTGCCGGGCATCGGCAGCAGCACGCGGCGGGTGCGCGGCTTTCGCACCGCGACCGGCCGCGTGTAGATCTCTTTCACCGCTTCGACCATCACGACGCCGCCGAAGGTGGTGAACCAGCGCTCACCGATGCCTTCCCACGCGACCGCCGAGCGCAGCATCATGCGCGAGCGTGTCGGCGGCACGTAAAGCGCGGCGCCATTGCGCTCGGGCGTGAAGCTCTCCTCGCGCAGCAGCCGCGAGAGCTGGCTCGTCGTGTAGGGATGGCCCTGGCCAAAAGGCGTGTTGTCGATCCGCGCCCAGATGCCGCGGCGGTTGGGCAGCACCGCGAGCAAGCGCCCGCCGCCGGCAAGCACGCGCCAGGCCTCTTTCAGCATTGGCCGGATTTGCTCGCTGAACTCGATACCGTGGATCAAAAGCACGCGATCGACCGAGAAATCGGCGAGCGGCAGCTCGCCTTCATCGGTCAGCACGACCCGATTCGGCGCTTCGGGCGGCCAATGCAGCACGCCTTGCGCCGCCGGCATCAGCGCGAGAACGCGTTCCGCCTCGCCGAGAAAGGGCCGGAGATAGGGCGTCGCATAGCCGAGGCCGAGCAAGCGCATGCCGGTGAGATCCGGCCAAAGCTGACGGACGCGCCGCGCCACCATCCGCCGCGCCACCTGGCCAAGGCGGGTGCCATAAAATTCGCGCAATTCAACGACGTCGGCGAACATCGGCGGCTAGTGTAGCATGAGAGGGGTCCGCGAATTAGATTGTGTTCGGCGTGGTGGATTTGAAGTTCCTAAGGTGTCCGTGGCGACCGGTTTAGGAACTTCAAATCCGAAAACCACGCCGCGATCTATATACTAGTCGCGCGGCTTCTAATCCGAAATTCGCTCGGAGCCTGTCCCTGGACACGGCGAATTTCGGATCCGCCGCGCGATGCGCACCGAAGGGAAGAGGAAGGCAGCCGTCATGTCCGAACTCATCATCCGCCAGATTCCCGTGCTCAAGGACAATTACGTCTATCTCGTCCACGAGCCGCAATCGCGCGCCACCGGCGTCGTCGATCCCAGCGTCGCGCCGCCGATCCTCGAAGCGGCGCTGCGCGAAGGCTGGCGCATCACGCATATCCTCAACACGCATCACCATAACGACCACACCGGCGGCAACCGCGAGATCAAGGAAGCGACGGGCTGCATCATCGTCGGGCCACGCGCAGATCGCGATCGTATCCCCGGCATCGATGTCGAGGTCGGCGATGGCGATATTTATGAGTTCGGCGCCGAGAAAGCGCGCGTCTTCGATGTGCCTGGCCATACGCGCGGCCATATCGCCTATCACTTCGCCAATTCGCACGCGCTCTTCTGCGGCGACACGCTCTTCATCATGGGCTGCGGCCGCGTCTTCGAGGGCACGCATGCACAGATGTGGAACTCGCTCTCGAAGCTCAAGGCGCTGCCGCCCGAGACGCGGGTCTATTGCGCGCATGAATACACCCAGGCCAATGCGCGTTTCGCGCTGACGGTCGAGCCGGAGAATCGCGATCTTGTCGCGCGTGCGGCGACGATCGATGCGATGCGCGCCAAGGGCCAGTCGACGGTGCCCGGCACCCTCGCCGAGGAGTTCAAGACCAACCCCTTCCTGCGCGCCGATCTGCCGGCGCTGCAGCAGGCGGCGGGATCGCCCGGCGATCCGGTCGCGACCTTTGCCTCGATCCGTACCCGCAAAGACAAGTTCTGAGGATTCGGTCATGAAGCTGCGTCATTCGCCCACCTCGCCTTTCGTCCGCAAGGTGATGGTCGCCGCCTATGAGCTCGGCCTCGAAGACAAGATCGAGCGCATCCCGACGCGCGTCCAGCCGACCCAGCGCAACGATGAGGTCGTGCGCGACAATCCGCTGGTAAAGATCCCCGCCCTCGCGACCGATGACGGGCTGGTGATCTATGATTCACCGGTGATCTGCGAATATCTCGACACGCTCGCCGGTGGCGGCAAGCTTTTCCCGCGCGAGGGCAAGGCGCGATGGCTGGCATTGCGCCAACAAGCACTGGGCGACGGTATTCTCGATGCCGGCATCCTCGCGCGCTACGAGCAGCTCCGGCCGCGCGAGCATCAATGGCAGGAATGGATCGATGCGCAGATGCGCAAAGTGCGCGGCGCGCTCTCGGCGCTGGAGATGGAATGCGAGAGCGGCGACCTCGCCGCACCAGCGGAGAATGCACCGGCGCTGATCGGCCATATTGCGATCGGCTGCGCCCTCGGCTGGCTCGATTTCCGCTATCCGAACGAGATCTGGCGCGAGCGCCATCGCTCCCTCGCCACCTGGTATGACGGCTTCGGGCGGCGCCGTGCGATGCAGGAGACCGCGCCGAAAGACGCGTGACTTGATGTGGGCGCCCCTTGCCGCCGCCGCAGCGATCTTAAGCGGCGTGCTCGGCTTTGCGCCGCTGGTTCTGCCGGCAGATGCGCCGGTGCAACTGAAGCCCATGCCGGCCATCGCGAAGGGAATTGCCGCCTTCCCGCGTCTGACGACCAGCGATACGCCGGCGCAGCGCATCAATCGGGCGCTCGAGAGGCTCGACAAACAGGCGCAAGCGACGCTGAAGGATTGCCGCGCCAACGCCGACAAGCCGAGCGATGCGGAATTCAGCCGCAGCATCTGGATGACGATGCGCGGGCCTGCCTATCTCAGCTTCCTGGTTAGCGACAATCTCGATTGCGGCGGCGCACATCCCGACACCGGCGATATGGTGCTGGTCTACGATCTCGGCAGCGGCGCGCCGGTGAATTGGCAGCGGCTGTTGCCTAAGGCGATGGTGCAAGGCACGAACACCGATACCACGATCGACGGAACGACCGTCGCGTTCGTAACCTCGAAGACGCTGCAAGCTCTCTATTTGAAGGCGGAAGCCGCGACCAATCCGATCGATCCCGATTGCAAGGATGTGCTGAGCGATCCGGAATTGAAACTCAACCTCTGGCCCGACCCGAAAGGGGGCGGGCTCGCGATCGAGCCCGCCGACCTGATTCACGCGGTGCAAGCTTGCGCCGATGCAATCGTCGTTCCGCTGCGAGTTTGCGCCCGCTCGGCGTCAACGCCGGCCTACTCGACGCCACCGATGCCGCCCATGCCGGCGGGTTCTTCGATAAGGACGAGCCTTAGGAAAATGGCCCATCACGGCCGAGACAACAAGCTCGCCTTCACGAGCTAGTACATATGCTGGCCGCCGTTGATCGATAGCGTCGAGCCGGTGACGAAAGCGGCTTCGTCGGAGATGAGGAACAACACGCCGCGCGCGATCTCGGACGCGGCACCGAGGCGGCCGACCGGTACGCGAGCGACGATCTTCTCGAGCACGTGGGGCGGCACCGCGCGCACCATGTCGGTGTCGATATAGCCGGGTGCGATGGCGTTGACGGTGATGCCTTTGGCCGCGCCTTCCTGCGCCAGCGCCTTGGTGAAGCCGTGAATGCCGGATTTAGCGGCGGCGTAATTCACCTGGCCGTATTGCCCGGCCTGGCCGTTGATCGAGCCGATATTCACGATGCGCCCGAAATTGCGCTCGCGCATCCCGTCGATGACGACGCGGCACATATTGAAGCAGGAGGTGAGATTGGTCGCGATGACCTCGCCCCATTGCTCCGGCTTCATGCGGTGGAGCACCGCGTCGCGGGTGATGCCGGCATTGTTCACCAGCACATCCACCGGCCCGAGATCGGTCTCGATCGACTTCACGCCATCGACGCAGGCATCGTATTTCGACACGTCGAAGCGATAGGCGCGGATGCCGGTTTCCTTGGTGAATTGCTGCGCCGCTTCGGCATTGCCGGCGTAATTGGCGGCGACCTTGTAGCCGGCCCCGTGCAAGGTTTCGGCAATCGAGCGACCGATGCCGCGCGTTCCGCCGGTGACGATTGCAACCCGAGCCATAGACGTCTCCCTTCCGCTCTTTGTTGGCCTCGCAAGATGCTTCGGCCTCTCAATCCTTCGACCAGCTCAGGATCGGGCCTCGGCTTTGCTATGCGAACACTATCGGGCTACCGCCCACATCCATTCAAATGGTGCGTCGAGCTAGCGCTCGACGCACATGGCAATGCCCATGCCGCCGCCGATGCACAACGTGGCGAGGCCCTTCTTCGCCTGACGCTTCTGCATCTCATGCAGCAAGGTCACGAGCACGCGCGCGCCCGAAGCACCGATCGGATGGCCGAGCGCGATCGCGCCGCCATTCACATTGACCTTCGCCGCATCGAAATTGAGGTCCTTGGCAACGGCGCAGGCCTGCGCCGCGAACGCCTCGTTGGCCTCGATGAGATCGAGATCCTCGACCTTCCAGCCAGCGCGCTTCAGCGCCAGCCGCGTCGCCGGAATCGGGCCCGAGCCCATGATCGCCGGATCGACGCCCGCCGTCGCCCATGAAACGATGCGCGCCAACGGCTTCACGCCGCGCTTATTGGCTTCGGCGTCGCTCATCAGCACGACGGCCGCCGCGCCGTCATTGATGCCCGAAGCGTTGCCGGCGGTGACGGTGCCGTTCTTGTCGAAGGCCGGGCGGAGCTTCGCCAGTGTCTCGACCGTCGTGCCGTGTTTCGGATACTCGTCGGTATCGACGACGACGTCGCCTTTGCGCGTCGCGATCTTCACCGCAACGATCTCGTCCTTGAACTTGTCGGCCTTCTGCGCCGCTTCGGTGCGGGATTGCGACTGCGCCGCGAAAGCATCCTGCTGCTCGCGGGTGATCTGCCATTTCTGTGCGACATTCTCGGCGGTGTTGCCCATGTGATAGCCGTTGAAGGCGTCCCAGAGCCCGTCCTTGATCATCGTGTCGATCATCTGCGCATCGCCCATCTTGGTGCCGCTGCGCAGATGCATCGCATGCGGCGCCTGGCTCATGCTTTCCTGGCCGCCCGCGATCACGATCTCCGAATCGCCCAGCTTGATGGCCTGACAGCCGAGCGCGACCGCGCGCAGGCCCGAGCCGCAAAGCTGATTGATGCCGTACGCGGTCACGTCATAGGGGATGCCGGCGCCAACCGAGGCTTGGCGCGCCGGATTTTGACCCTCGGCCGCGGTGAGGATCTGCCCGAGCACGACCTCGGACACATCGCCCGGCGCGACATTGGCGCGCTTCATCGCCTCGACGATCGCGACCTCGCCGAGCTTATGCGCCCGCAGCGAAGCGAGCGCTCCATTGAACGCGCCTATCGGCGTCCGCGCGGCACCGGCGATGACGATCTCGCTCATGGAAAAGACCTCCTGAGACTGGGTTGTGCTGAGTTAAGGATTAAATAGCGCGCCGCACATGGTTTGAAAACCTGGCGGTGCGGCCTACCAGCCATGCGCCCTTCCTGACAGCGCATCAGCAGACGCGGCGGCACGCTCCGCCGCAAAACTACTATGCAGCGATGCAATTCGCTGGCGCAATCGACAATCCGTGCGAATCCGCGATCGCATCGGAACTCGGACGCGAGCGGCCGCTTATACGCGCATACGCACTTCCTCGTGCCCCAAGCTTCTTTCGAGCGCGACAAAAATTTCCCGCGACACGAGACGCGTCGCAATGCGAGGACGCACAGATGACACCCGAAGACAGCAGCGGCTCCACCACGACGGAGTCTGGAAACGACGATTTCAGCGAATTGGCTGATACGGCGACGGAGCGCGCGCGCTCGTTAGCCGAAGAAGGCAAAGAAACCGCCGCCAAACAGATCGGCGGTATCGCGACGGCAATCCGCGGCGCCGCGCGCGAATTCGAGCGGCAGATGCCGCAAGGCGCGGACATCATCCGCAGCGCGGCCGCGTCCCTCGAAAGCGGCGCCGAGCGACTACGCCAGCGAAGCGTCGACGAATGGCTGCAAGCCGCCAACAGAGTTGCGCGTAACGAGCCGGTCGCGCTGTTCGGCGGCGCGCTCCTCGCCGGCTTCGCCCTGTCGCGCTTCTTCAACAGTTCCCGGCCGAGTACCCGCGCCGGTGGCAAACAGGGCTGAGGGACATCATGGCAGCCATTGGTCGTTCCCTTCCGGACATCTTCTCCGACCTGGTCGCGCAGTTCACGAGCTTGGTGCAAAAGGAAACCCGGCTCGCACGCGCCGAGGTATCCGAGAACATCGGCAAAGCCACGACGGGCCTCGGCTTCGTCATCGGGGGAGCCGTGTTGCTCATCCCCGCGCTGGTCGTGCTGCTCAATGCGGCGGTCGCGGCGCTAACAGAGCGCGGGCATCTCGCACCCTATTGGTCGGCACTGATCGTTGGCGGGGTGGTGCTGATCCTCGGTCTCGTCCTTCTTGCCTTCGGCGGCAGTCGTTTGCGCCCGGCCAACATGATTCCGAGCCGCACGATCCATCAAATTCAACGCGACGCGTCCGTCGCCAAAGATCAGTTCAAGGAGCCCCATGAGCTACACCGAGCAGCTTGAGCGCGACACCGAGCGGACACGTCTCGAGCTCGCGAATACGATCGAGGAGTTGCGCTATCGCCTCACGCCCGGCGAAGTGCTGGACGAAGTGCTCGATTATGCGAGCGACGGCGACGTCGGCGATTATCTGCGCAGCTTCAAACGCCAGATCATCGAAAATCCCATCCCGCTCGGCCTGATGGGGGCGAGCATAGCTTGGCTGATCGCGGCAAGCGCCTTCGGGCGCAGAGGCGATGGCCGGATGATGCGCGACCGTGTCGCACGCAACGCCGGCGATATCGCCGCGACAGCGCGAGCGAGAGCCGGCGACTTCGCCGAAGCGACGCGCGGGCGAACCGGCGAGTTCGCCGGAGCGACACGCGCGCGGGCCGGCGATCTCGTGGAAGGAGCGCAAGGGACGGCTGCCGATCTCGCCGAATCCGCGCGAGCGACGGGCGCTGATATTGCCGACAGCGCGCGCATGGCTGCTCACGATCTCGGCGACCGTGCCGCGGAAATGCGTGCCGACGCGACGAACCGGGCGGTAGAGGCCGCGCAGGACGCGCGTGCCGCGGCCGCGCGCATGGGCGATCGGATGCGCGATGCCGCCTCGACGGCGGGCGCCAATCTTGCCGCCGCGGGAGACAGCATCGCCGATCATGCGAGCCGCAGCGCGGAAGCTCTTGGTGGGGTCGCGAGCGACATCGGGCGCAACAGTCGAGCCGCGAGCCGTGCGGTGTATGACTTCGCGCATGAACAGCCCCTGATTGTCGCGGCGGCAGGACTGGTCCTCGGCGCCATCATCGGCGCTCTGCTCCCGTCGACCGAAACCGAAGACCGCCTGATCGGCGAGAGCAGCGAGGCCGCCAAGGAAAAACTGCGCGAGATGGCGGGCGAGCAGTATGCCAAGGCGAAAGACATCGCGGCGCGCACCGCCGAAGCGGCGCTCGACGGAACCGCCGCAAGCGAGCCGTCGGCGCATGACGCCGCTGAACCGCACGAGCCCGCTGGATTCGGGCCCGGCCCTGGCGGGCATGCCAGCGTCGAGAGCGGCGATCATCCGACCAAAGCGGAGGAAGCGGAGCATACGCATGCCCGCGGCGCTTGAAGCCGTCGACTCCAAGCGTAATGGCAACAGGAGACGGCGCGCGCAATTCGCACGCGCCGCCCTCGCCACGGCGCTCTTCGCGCTGGGGCTGGCGCGTCGGCGCCGAGGGCGCGCTGTCCGCCTAATGGCAGACACAAGGCTGCGCCCCATCGAGCGGGCCGAGCGCGCCGGTGCCACCGCACCGGCTGCGCCGCCCAGCTGGAAGGAAACCGCACGCCGGACCTTTGCTGATTTTTCCCGTCACCGCGTCATGACCGAGGCGGCGGCCGTGACCTTTTATTCGGTCCTCGCGCTATTTCCGGCGATCGCCGCGCTGGTGTCGCTCTATGGGCTCTTTGCCGATCCCGCGACCATTGGCGCTCAGCTCGGCAGCATGAGCGCCGTGCTCCCGGGCGGCGCAATCCAAGTGATCGGCGATCAAATGACGCGTGTCCTGGAGCAAGACCATGGCAAGCTCGGCCTCGGGCTCATTATCGGTTTGGCCATCGCGCTTTGGAGCGCGAATAGCGGGACCAAATCGCTGTTCGATGCGCTGAACACGGTCTACGGCGTCAGGGACGAGCGCGGCTTCGTCAAGCTCAACGCCGTCTCGCTGACGATCACGATCGGCGGAATCCTGTTCATGATCATCGCTGCCGGCGCGGTGATCGTGCTGCCCGCCGCACTCGGTTTCGTCGGCTTGTCCGACATCACCGATTGGGCGGTGCGCATCCTGCGCTGGCCTGCGCTTTTGATCGTGGTCGCGCTTGGTCTCGCGGTGATTTATCGCTTTGGCCCCGACCGCGGCGAAGCGCAGTGGCGCTGGATCACCGCGGGAAGCGCCTCGGCTGCGTTCGGTTGGCTGATCGCGTCGCTCGCCTTCTCTTGGTACGCCGCGAATTTCGGATCCTACAACGCGACCTATGGTTCCCTCGGTGCGATCATCGGCTTCATGATCTGGATTTGGCTCTCCGCCATCGTCGTCCTCGCCGGAGCGGAGATCGACGTGGCGCTGGAGACAAGACGCACCCGCCCCTTACGCGGCTCCTAACAACCAAGCGCGTAGGGGCTCCCACACGACGCTCGGCGCATCGCGCGCGACGATCATGCCGATATGGCCGAGGCTCGGTGTCCACGTCTCGGCCTGCGGCAATTCATCAGCCAAAGCCGCTGCCGTCCCCGGTGGGACGATGCGATCCTGCGCCGGCACGACAACGAGAGCAGGAACATCGATGTCGCACGGCCGGATCGCTTTCGCGCCGACGCGCCATTCGCCGCGACCCGGCCGATCCTCGCCATACCAGCCGCCTAGACATTCGCGCGCCACCGGGATCGCCAGCGGCACGCCGTCATTGAGCCAATCCTCAAGCGCAACAAAGCCCAGCGCCGCGGAACTGTCCGGCGCCATCTCGGCAAAGCGCGAGAATTTACGCAGCACGAGCAGCGGATCTTGCGCGGCGAAGAGCGCTTGCAGCACATCGACCGGCACTTCGCCGAGCGCCGCGTAGCTCCTCGCGATCGGCTCGGCGAGCACGCCCAAGAGCCGTGCCTGTTCCGCGCGTTCGGCGTGGAAACGCCACGGCGTCGCGAGCAGTGCCAGGGCCGAAACGAGGTCGGGCCGTCGGGCGGCGAGTGCCAGCGCCAAGAGGCCGCCCATGCAATAACCGAGCGCCACCGGCGCCACGCCGCCCGCGGCCTGGCGCGCGACTTCCGCCGCGGGTTCCAGCCGCTGGGTGATGTAATCGCCGACATCAAATTGTCGCTCTTCCTCGCCTGGCGCGCCCCAATCGACGAGCAGCGGCCGCAGGCCCTGATCGGCAAGATACCGCAGCAGGCTCTGCCCAGCCGCGAGATCGAGGATATAGGCGCGATTGATCAGCGACGGCACGACCAGCACCGGCGGCCCGCCGCGCGGCCGGTAATCGAGTAGCCGCGTCGTCCCCTCCTGCCAGAGCAGCGGCGGCTCGGCGAGGTCGCGGCGATAAGGGTGCCGGCGGTAGCGCTCGACGCCATCCAGGAAGAGTCCGGCGCGGCGCGTCAGCTCCGTATCGAGCGCGGTGTCGAAGGAATCACTTTTTGCGGCGTTTAGCGCGAGGCTGAGGCTTCCGCCTTGGAGGGCGAATTCCGGCCTCCAAGGCAGCAAGCCGCTTTTCAAGAGCGGCAAGGCGGCGCGTGAGCTCATCCACGCGCCGGTCGCGTTGGCCAGGTGCAGCGCCAGCGGCCTTGGGCCCAGCCTTGGAGAAGCCCGGCGTGGCGGAACGGGGCGCGGAGAAGATGCCGGCATCGTCATCCTGAGGGCGCTGTTGTGGCGGCCACCCGACAGGAACCAGCGCCTGCAGCAGCCTTGCGGTGCTTTCGGCAAGCGCAGGATCGGCGGCCATGGCGGTCAGCTGGTCCTGCCACAGATCGACATAACGTCGGGCGAGCGCGGCAAGATCGGGCGATTCCGCCATGGGGGCGAGTATACCGGCGCCCGCGATCAACGCGCTAGAGCCAAGGCCCGCAACAGGCTATGCTGGCTTTGTTCATGCGTCAGAGGAACTTGCCACAATGACCGACACGAGTGGCGCCGAAACGCCGCCGATCGTCATCAAAAAATACGCTAATCGGCGGCTCTACAATACGGCGACATCAAGCTATGTGACGCTGGACGATCTCGCCCGGATGGTCAAAGCCCATACCGACTTCGTCGTCTACGACGCGAAGACCGGCGAAGACATCACCCGCGCCGTCCTTACTCAGATCATCGTCGAAGAGGAAGGCAAAGGCGGGCAGAACCTTTTGCCGATCAGCTTCCTGCGCCAGCTCATCGGGCTTTACGGCGATAGCATGCAATGGCTGGTGCCGCGCTATCTCGAACATGCGATGACGACTTTCGGGCGCAACCAGGAGCAGATGCGCAAAAGCCTGCAGGATGCCTTCGGCGGGCTCTTCCCCTTCGGCTCGCTCGAGCAGATGGGCAAGCAGAACCTCGCGCTCTTCGAGCAGACCATGAAGATGTTCTCGCCTTTCGGCCAGACGCCCGCGGCGGACAAGGCTGCGGGCGAAAAAAGCGGCGAGAAGCCGCAAGCCGAGCCGCAATCGGAAGCATCGCTCTCCGAGCTGCAAAAGCGCATCAACGACCTGCAACAGCAGGTCGAGGCTTACGGCAAAAAGGAAAAAGGCGAAGGCTGAGCCTTCGCGTGCGGCTTAGCGGCTGGCGCCCGCGCTGATAGGGCCCGCGCTGATCGGCGTGGAGGGCGCGGCTTGCGGCGGCAGCCACGGCTTCTCGAGCGTCGGCTTGCCGAAATAATAGCCCTGCAGGAAGGCCACGCCCTCGCGGCGCAGAATTTCCGCTTCCTCGGCGGTCTCGACCATCTCCGCAACCGTCTGAAGGCCGAGCGTATTCGCGAGGCCAACAAGGTGCCGCAGGAAGACCTGGTTGTCCTCGCTCTGCGTCAGATTGCGCACGAAGGACCCGTCGATCTTCACCGTGTCGACAGCCAGCGCCTGAAGGTGCCGCAGCGAGGTGAAGCCGGCACCGAAATCGTCGAGCGCAACGCGGCAGCCGAGATCGCGCAGCGAGGCGACGAAGCGCGCGGATTCCTCGAGATCGTGCAGCGCCGCGGTCTCGGTGATCTCGACCAGGACGCGGCTCGCGATCTCCGGCTTGTCTTTCAGCATCGCCGTGACGGCGCGCAGCCAGGCGCGGTCGGTCGCGGTGAGGCCGGAGATGTTGATGCCGAGGCAGAAGCCCGGATGCGATGCGATCTGATCAACCGCAGTCTCGAGCACATAGCGATCGATGACGCGGATGAAGCCCATCTGCTCGATCGCCGCAACGAACGCGCCGGCGGCGATGGTGCGGCCGTCCTCGCCGATCATGCGCAGGAGGCATTCGTAATAATCGACTTCGCCGGTCGCGCTGGATACCACCGGCTGATAGGCGAGCGGCAGGCGATGCTCTTTGAGCGCGCGCTGCACCTGCTCGCCGAGCGCCATGCCGACGCGATGGCGGCGACGCTGCTCTTCCGAGAGGCGATAGGGCACGAAACAATCGCGGCCGGCGCGCTTGGCTTCCGACAGCGCCGATTCGGCGCGGGTCATGACCTCATACGAGGTCTTGGCCTGATCGGGGAAAATGGTGCTGCCGATCGAGACCGTGGCGTAGATCGGGCCAGCGGCGGTTTCGATCGGGCTGCGGCTCACGGTCGCGAGGATCTTCTCGGCCGCGGCGCTGACGCTTGCCTCGGCGCAATGCGCGAGGATGACGCCGAAACGATCGCCGCCGACACGGCCGACGACATCGCTGACGCGCAGGCAACGGTCGAGGCGGCGGCCGATCTCGATCAGAACCTGATCGGCGGCGTCATAGCCGAAAGCGTCGTTGATGGTCGCGAGCTTGTCGATACCGATCGCGAGATAGGCGCCCGTGCTGCCCGCGCGGAAGCTCGCCGCGAGCTGATGATCGAGCACCTCGCGCAGCCGCTTCTTGTTGAAGTGGCCGGTGAGATCGTCGTAATTCGCCAAGAGTTCGAGCCGCTGCTCTTGCGTCTTGCGGCTCGTGACGAGCCGCACCACGCCACGCAGCCGCTTGGGCCGACCGACATGGTCGAGCTCGGCGGTGCCGCGATCGTGCAGCCAGCCGAAGCTGCCGCCCTGGAGCCGCACGCGATATTCGCAATCGAAAGCCTGGCCCCGCGCGTAATGCGCGTGAAGCTGTTGCTGCCGTTGCAGCAGATCGTCCGGATTGATGCGCTCGGCAAAGGCTTGGCCGGTCGCGAGGGTCGTGCCCTCGTCGAAGCCGAGCATCTGCAGCGAGCCGTGCCAGGTGATGGCGTCGCTTTCGATATTCCAGACATAGGCAACGTCGCCCGCGGAAGCGAGCGCGGCGAGAACATCGCCCAATTCCGTATTCACTGCGACGCTTGGGGCGGTCGCCGTGCTGGAAGGTGTCTTCGTCAATTGAGCCATGCCAATAGGAGCCACGCACGAAAACGACGCGTGGGGCAGAGTACTGACCCAGGACTTGACGAATGATTAAACCGGCTTTCCCTTAACCTTACCGGAGGCCAGATGCCCCAAAAATGCCTTTAAGACGCGGGGGTGTGGGCCTGGAGGAAGGGCAAAACCGCCTGATTGAACTCGCGCGGCACGACTTGGGGGAAGTCATGCCCGCCTTGGGGGAAAAATTTGGCCTCGGCCCCCGGGATGCGCCGCGCCAGTTCTTCGGAGAAATAGGCCGGGGTGATGACGTCATCCTGCGCCCCGAGGACCAGGGTCGGGACCTTGATCTTGGCGAGATCGGCGGTCCGGTCGAACGCCATGATCGCATCGATACGGCTGGCGATCGTATCGGGTGACGGGAAATGCGCGAGGTGCTGGGCCTCGATCTGGCGCAGCTTCTCGTTATTCGCCGCGATGTAGGACGGCGGGTAAAGGAAGAGTGTATTCGCCTGGATATAAGAAGAGGGGCCGAGCCGCGACAGCAGCTCCTTGCGCAAGCCGAAGAAGCGACGAAAATAGGCGTCGGGTTTCGTCCAGCCCGCGACGATGACGACGCTGGCGACACGATGCGCATGATCGATCGCGAGAACCTGGGCGGTGGCAGCGCCGGCCGAGTGACCGACGATATGCGCCTTGGCAACGCCGAGCGCGTCGAGCAGCGCCACCGCATCGGCGGCGAGGCGCTCGATCACGTTACTCGCGCATTTGAGATCGCTTTGCCCGACACCGCGATGATCATAGGTGATCGCGGAGTAGCTGCGCGCGAAGCTCGGCACTTGATCGCGCCAGAAGCTCGCATAGCCGGCAAGCCCAGTGATGAAGAGCACGGGAAAGCCATCGCCTTCGCGCTCGTAATAAAGCTCGCAATCGCCGATCGATATCCGCGGCATGGATGAATTCGCGGGTCCACTGAAACAAATCTGCCGCTCGTTAACACCCCCGCTCCGTCGCTGTCAATGAACGGGCACGTTCGGAACGGTGCTCAGCTATGCGTTTTCTGCTGCCCGCATTCGTTGATCGCCGGAATCAAGGCGTATCAAGCGCAGACCAGCACCCGGCGGCGAGCGCGACCGCCGCCCCCGCGACCAGCCGCGCAAGCTCCGCGCCTGCGCCCAAAATAAGCCATAGAGCAAACGTACACACGATGATCCCCACGACGCCGAGACGCGCACGGGAATCCAAACTTCCGATCATTGCTTACGCTATCGCCCATCGCGTAGCAGGGTCAATGGCGGTACCCTTGCCAAAGAGACAGGATTTGTTATGAGTTCCGCATCGGGCAAACATAGCGAACAACGCATGTCACAAAAAACCGAGGCCGCGCGCGTGGTCGCGAAGCTGTTATCAAAGCGTCGTCACACTTCGATCAACGAAATTCCTGAGATCATCGAGAATGTCGAGCGTGCGTTGCAATCGCTCGACAGCAACGCCAGCAAGTCGATCAAGAAAGAACCGCGAGCCACCGAGGCAAAGACGGTCGCGGAGCCGCGTGCGAAACGCGCCGCTGGCCCGCGCAAGCGCGATGACGCGCATGTCGTCGCCCCCGCTGCGGAGAAGGTCACAGCGGAGAAGATCGCCGTCGAGAAGATTGCCGCGCCCGAGAAACCGGTAGCCGAAGCGCAGGAGATCAAACCGGCACAGCCGACTTTGTTGCGCCGCGCCGAAGTCATTCATGTCGCTCCGGTTACACCGCCGGCGCCGCCGCTCGCCCCAACGAACGGCATGGTGCGCGGCGTCGTGCAGTGGTTCGACACACGGACGACGCGCGGTACGCTGCGCCTGCAAGGCGTCAGCAGCGATCTGCCGATCGATAGCGATACCCTCGCCGCTTCCGGTCTCACCCGCCTCTTCAAGGGCCAGGAGATCGAAGCGACGCTCGAAGGCGGCGACGAAACGCCGAAGATCGCCGGTTTGCGCCTGCTCAACCTGTCGCCAAATTCACCTGTGATGGGTGGCACGGTGCGCGACCGTCACGCCAAGCAGGTTGTCGTCGAATTGAAACGCGAGGCTTTGAGCCGCGCCGCGGCACGCGCCGAGGCCGAGCTATTGCTGCCCTCGCGACGCGCCAGGTAAAGGACACAAGCCATGGCTGAGACCGCGCTCATCGTCGGAACAGGGGCCGGTCTCAGTGCATCGCTCGCGCGCCTCTTCCATAAAGAAGGCATGCGCGTCGCCGTGGCGGCGCGCCGTACCGACAAGCTCGCCGCGCTCTGCGCCGAGACCCAGGCACGCGCCTATGCCTGCGATGCCACCAAACCGGCCGAGGTGGAGAAGCTCTTCGCCTCTGTCGCCCAAGACATCGCGGTGCCTGATCTCGTCGTTTACAACCCGAGCGGCCGCGCGCGTGGCCCGATCGCCGAGCTCAAGCCCGACGAAGTGCTCAACGCGATCATGGTCGGCTGCTATGGCGGCTTCCTCGTCGGCCAGCAGGCGGCGCGGCAGATGCTGAAAGCCGGTCACGGCACGATACTCTTCACCGGCGCTTCGGCCAGCGTGAAAGGCTTCCCGCTCTCGGCGGCCTTCGCGATGGGAAAATTCGGTCTGCGCGGCCTGACGCAAAGCATGGCGCGCGAGCTCGCGCCACAGAACATCCATGTCGCGCATTTCGTGATCGACGGCGGCATCCGCCAACCCAGCGACACGCGCGGCCAGGATCGCGGCCCCGACGCGCTTCTCGAGCCGGATGCTATCGCGGCCACTTATCTCGCCGTCCATCGCCAGCATCGCAGCGCCTGGACGGCCGAGATCGCGCTACGACCCTGGGTCGAGAAATATTAGCGCGTCGAGAAACACTGAGCATCGTCTGTGACTGAATCGGCTGTAAAGCCTGATCGCCCGCAATCGGGCGACGCAGCGCCTGCGCCTGCCGAAGAAAACGCCGCCGACAAAGCGAGCCGAACCTTGATTATGACCGCGGCGGTCATCTGCATGTTCATGGCCGCGATCGAGAGCACCGTGGTCGCTACCGCGATGCCGACGATCGTCGGTCAGCTAGGCGATTTCCATCTTTTCTCCTGGGTCTTCAGCATCTATTTGCTGTCCCAATCGGTGACGCTTCCGCTCGCCGGCCGTTTTGCCGATCTGTTCGGCCGCAAGCCGATTATCTATCTCGGCCTCGTATTGTTCCTTGGCGGATCGACGGCCTGCGGCCTGGCGCCGAGCATGGTCACGCTGATCGGCTTCCGCGTCGTCCAGGGCATCGGCGCCGGCTGCGTGACACCGGTGACGCAGACAATCATCTCGGATCTCTATCCGCCGGCAGCGCGTGCCCGGATCCAAGGCTATCTTTCTTCCATTTGGACCGTCGCGGCGATCGGCGGCCCGCTACTCGGCGCCGCGTTGGTGACGCATCTCAGTTGGCGCTGGATCTTCTGGGTGAACGTGCCGATCGGCATCCTCGCC
>DATMZZ010000153.1:0-3755 GCA_035573175.1 Allostellaceae bacterium | reverse complement strand
TCGTCGCTTAGCTTCGCCGAGGAGCGCAACGCGATCGCGCTCGAGGCGGCGAGCGGCGCGGCGCTGCTGCTACGCGGCCGGCCGTCGAGGCTTTCGGACAGCAGCGCGGTGATCGTCGCGTCGGGTTTCGGTGTGGCGGCGGGAGCGGGCGCCGGTGCGGGCTTCGCTTTCGCCGGCGCGGTTTCGCGCGGCGGCTTCGCCGATGGCACAGGCGGCGGTGGCGTTTCGGTAGCAGCGGCAACCGCCGACACCGACGGTGCTGCTTCTTGCGGTGACGCCGGCGGCTCGGGAGCAGCCTCTAGCGGTTGGGCGGCGCGTTCAAGTGCCGTCTCGTCGGTGTGGATCAGCGTCACCGGGATCGGATGAAGCTGCGGGAGCGGCTTGGGCTCGATATGCCAGGTGAGCAGCAGCGCCGCGATGACTGCGCCATGCAGCAGGCCGGATGCGCCGAGCGAGCGCTGCCAGGCGCGATCGCCAAGCGCCGCCGCCGCTGCATTCTTCATCGCCCTGGCCTGCATGGACGGAGTATCCCGCCGCGAAGCTTAACAACCGGCTGCGGAATCGTTAACGCGCCGTGCCCGGTTCGTCTTCCCAGAGCTGGGTGCGCCAGCGCAGCGCAATCAGCAGCGCGGTGCCGATGCCGATGGCGCAGTAGATCATGACGGTTGGGGCGTAGCCCAAATGCTGGATCAAAACACCGGCGGCGAGGAGGCCGATCGGCAGCGAATAAACCGCGAGCATGCGCACGCCCATGACGCGGCCGCGCAGGCGATCCTCGGCGGTCCGGAGAAGGATCACCGACATCGGCACCATGGCAAGGCTCTGCGCGAAACCGGCGATCATGAGCACGACCATGCCTGCATGGGGACTGGGCAGCAGCGGGAAGATCAGCAGCAGCGCGTACCACGTCACCATCGAGATGACCATCAGCCGCGCCATGCCCCAGGATCGCCCGCCGACGGTCAGAGTGATCGAACCGGCGAGGCTGCCCGTGGCAAAGCTCGCGATGAGGAAGCCGAGACCTTGCTGGTCGATGCGATAGATCTCGCGCGCGACATAGGGCAGCAGTCCTTGCGACAAGGGGAAGGCGGTGAGATTGACGAGCACCGCGAGCGCCATCGCCGACACCGCGGCCGGCGTGTTCCACACATAGCGGAAGCCTTCGCCGAGATCGCGCAAGGGCGTGAAAGCACGCGGCATCTCGCTCTTCGGGCTGCGATAGACGCCGAAGGTCAGGCAAAAGCTCATCGCGTAGAGCGCGGCGATGACGACATAGGCGTAGCCCATGCCGAGCAGGGCGATGAGCCCGGCGCCGGCGAGCGAGCCGGCGATACGCGCGCTGTCCATCGTCGTGCGCATCACGCTCGCGGCGCTGACCAGCACATGCGGCGGCATCGAGGCGCCGACCAGCGCGTTGCGCATGACGAGATCGGAAGATCGCACCAGCCCCATGCCGGCGGCAACGACGAGGATATAGCTCGGGCGGATGATACCGGTGAAAGCGAGCGTCATGATCGTCGTCGCGAAGACGCAATAGCCGGCGCGCATGATGCAGAGCAGATTGCGATGGCCGATGCGATCGCCCATCACGCCGAAAAGCGGCGAGAGCAGCGTACCGAGATATTGCAGCGAGCCGTAAACGGTGAGCAGCAGCACCGAGCCGGTCTCGACGATGATGTACCAGCTCAGGATGATGCCTTCCATCTCGCCCGCCCAGGAGGTGAGGAGATCGGCCGGCCACTGGAAGCGAAAGCTCTTGAGCGCGAACGGGCCCAGCGCGTAAGTCAAACCGCTTATCATTGTTCTTTACTGTATTGACCCGCGCCGCGCTGGGCGCGCATCGCTCCCCTAAAATTGCGTTGCTTTGTTCACGACCGGCCCGGTCAGCGCGCCGAAGAGCTTGCGCAGCGCAACGGGACGCGTGCCGTCGCCGAGAAAGTCGCGATAGTTGTTGGCGAATTGCGGGCTCGTCAGCGGCGGCAATCCCTGCGGCGCCGGCATGTCGCGACGCGGCGAATAAAGCGCGTGGAAGCGCGACTGCTGCTCTCTGCTCAGCATCCAGGCGAGATAGAGCTTGGCGGCGTTGGGATGCGGCGCTTTCTTCAAGATGCCGCCCGCCGTGAAGAAGACCGGAATCTTGTCCTTCGCCGGCAGCGCAATTTTGAGACCGCCGCCGGGGGCCGACCCTTGCGAGCCATTGGTGATGTCAAAGCTCAGCGGGTTGTCGCCCGTTTTCACGCGCAAGGCGACATCGCGATGGCCTTGGATGAAATAAGGCTCGTTCGCCATGTATTTCTTCATGTAGTCCCAGCCGTAACGCTGGGTGATGAGATAGAAATCGTAGAGCGTCGCGTCGTCATCGGTCGGATAGGCGGTGACGAGCTGATGGCGAAAGCGCGGATCGAGGAAATCGAGCGCCGATTTCGGCACATCGGCATCCTTCACCTTCTCGGGGTTGTAGCCGTAGAAGATCGGGATCGCATTCACCGCGACCCAGGCGCCGTTCTTGTCCTTCATCGACGGAAAGACCTGCTCGAAGCCCTCGGGCTTGTAATGCTGCAGCGCGCCGGCCTTGTCCCAGCGGCGATAGTCCTGGATTGTCTGGAACTGGACGTAGTCGGTGGTGACCTTCTTGTCCTTGAGTTGCTGATCGATCTCGAGATCAAGAACGTTGCTGAAGCCCCCCTTGGCCGTGACTTTGATACCGGGGAAGCGCTTCTCGAACGCATCCGCGCCGGCTTTCGCGGCGGAAGGGCCGGCACCCGTATAGATCGTCAGGGCGCCCTCGGCTTTTGCTTTCTCATAAAGCTGATCGAGTGTCTCGGCCCGTGCTGCAAGCGGCGCCAGGACGACAGACATCAATAAGAAACCTGAAAGACGAAATCCCCTTGCCCGATACCCCATGCTTCCCCCTTTGTAGCCGGCGGCTCGTTTGCGTTTCCGACGCTCAGCATAGCATGCCGGGCTGCCGCAATCCCGCCTAGCCGGCGTTCTTCACATGGAGGTGAGCGTGGTGATGACTCGGATCGCCACAGATTCGGTTATTTTATGTGCGGTATCGTTCTGAAGCGCCGCGGCGGAATCGAAAGCGATTCCGCCGCGTTCGCTTGTCGCTCTAGCGATGCAGCCCCGGCTGCCAGAGCATGTCGCCTTCGCCCCGGCGATTGAGCCAGCGTGCGAGCACGAACAGCAGATCGGAGAGGCGGTTCGCATAGCGCAGCGCCGCCGGATTGACCGGTTCCTGATACGCGATCTCGGTCATGCCGCGCTCGGCGCGTCGCATCACGGTGCGGGCATGATGCAGATGCGCCGATGCCGCGCTGCCGCCCGGTAAGACGAAACTGCTGAGCGACGGCAGTGTCGCGTTGTAATGGTCGATGGTCTCTTCGAGCCATGTCACCTGCGTTTCGCTCATGCGCAGCGGCGCGACTTTGAGATGTTCGCGCTCGGGCCGGCAAAGATCGGCGCCGAGATCGAAGAGATCGTTTTGAATGCGTGTCAGCGCACCACGAACGCCATCGTCGACAACATAAAGCAAGGCGATGCCGATCACCGCGTTCGCTTCGTCGACGCTGCCATAGGCTTCGACGCGGGTGTGGAATTTCGGCAGGCGTGCGCCATCGCCGAGCGACGTGCGTCCGTCATCGCCGGAGCGCGTGTATATACGATCGAGTTTCATGAGTTTAGTCGTCCATGCGGCCGGGTGGATTGCCCGTATCCGCGCGTGCGACGCTATCAGCGGTCACGCAAGCGTG
>DATMZZ010000152.1:0-10797 GCA_035573175.1 Allostellaceae bacterium | reverse complement strand
GAGAAACTCCAGCACCTTCTCCGGGATCGCCGCCTTGCGGTGCTCGGCCTTGGCCTGCAGGATGCCGAGGCGCAGCTCGTAGCTCGTCGGGTGGATATCGGCGACGAGGCCCCAGCCGAGGCGCGAGCGCATGCGCTCTTCCATGCCCTCGAGATCGGTCGGCGATTTATCGGCCGAGATCACGATCTGGCGGTTCTGGTCGACCAGCGCATTGAAGGTGTGGAAGAACTCTTCCTGCGTCGTGTCCTTGCCCGCGATGAACTGGACATCGTCGATCATCAGCACATCGACCGAGCGGAACTGCTCCTTGAAGGCCATCGTGTCCTTGAAGCGCAGCGCCCGGATGAACTGGTACATGAATTTCTCAGCCGAAAGGTAGATAACCTTCCGCTTCGGCGCATGCGTGCGGATATGCCAGGCGATCGCATGCATGAGATGGGTCTTGCCAAGCCCGACCCCGCCATAAAGAAAGAGCGGGTTGAACGGGACCGAGCGCTGGGGTGCGCTTTGCGCCTCGGCGACGCGGCGCGCGGCGGCATGCGCCAGCTCATTCGGCTTGCCGACGACGAAATTCTCGAAAGTGAAGCGCGGATCGAGCGGCGCGCTAACGTCTTTTTCGTCGGCCGTCTCGGCGCCGACCTCGGGAGCGGGCTCTACCGCCGGCTCAGACGTCGTCGCGACTAGCGGCGCCACGCCCGAGACGAGGATGTCGACCGCGATGACGCCGCTATTCTCGCCGTTCCACAAGGCGCGGATGCGATCGGCATAATGCGCCGCGACCCAATCGCGCAGAAAACGCGTCGGCACCGCGATCTTGGCGCGACCCTCTTCGATACCTTGAAGACTCATATTGCGCAGCCAGCTGCGATAAGCAGCGTCGCCGTATTCAGCACGCAGCCGCGCTCTTACCCGTACCCATTGAGACTGGACTTCGCCCCCTTGCCCCAACGAGTCCGTCATTCCGTCACTCCCCCAACGAACACACGCAAGAGCGCAGTGGAAAACGGGCGCGCACTTCTCGTCCGGCGGAAACGGAGCCCTTCCGTCTCCCACCGTATTCACTCACCAAAGTCGCCAGTTACCGGAAAACCCTCAAGCAATCCGTCTCAGGCGACCCATAACTCTTTGGTTTGAAAACCCGCCTCTCAACTCGTATCGCGCGCGCCGGATTGTTTTGCTCTACACGTCGCGCAACGACCGCCAACAACATTACCTAAGCGAATTCGAGGAAGGCAACAACTCTGAAAAGAATCTGACGCAAAAATTTTCGAGTGCGACTTCGGCGCAACGCTTGACAGCGTTAAAGCGCTTTGATGCGTGCAGAGAGTCGAGAGAGTTTGCGCGCGACAGTGCGTTGATGCACCACACCTTTGCTCGCACCGCGCTGCATCTCGGGCGCAGCATCCGCGAAAGCTTGCTTCGCGGCACTCTTGTCACCCGACGCGATCGCGGTCTCAACTTTTTTGACGTAGCTGCGAATGCGGCTCTTGCGCGCGCCGTTCACTTTCGTGCGGCGCTGCGTTTGCCGATTGCGTTTTTCAGCCGAAGGATGATTGGCCATCGCCGATCCGTTCGATAAATGGGGAAGGCGGGCTTATACCGACCACGCCCCTAAGCGTCAAGTCAGCGGTGCTTGAACTGCGGCTTACGCTTCTCGACGAAGGCGGCCATGCCTTCCTTCTGATCTTCCGTCGAAAAAAGCGCATGGAAAAGGCGTCGCTCGAAGCGAACGCCTTCGGCGAGAGATGTCTCAAATGCCCGATTTACGGCCTCTTTTGCGGCCAGGACCGCCGGCCGCGATTGCGCCGCTATCTTGTCGGCGAGCTTTAACGCTTCCTCGAGCAGTTTGTCATTGGCAACAACACGGCTGACGAGACCGCAGCGCTCCGCCTCGACTGCGTCGATCATCCGTCCCGAGAGAACCATCTCCATCGCTTTCGCTTTTCCGACGGCGCGCGTCAGGCGCTGCGTGCCGCCCGAGCCCGGGATGATGGCAAGCGTGATCTCGGGTTGGCCGAATTTTGCGCTTTCGGCGGCGAGGATCGTGTCGCACATCATGGCAACCTCGCAGCCGCCGCCGAGCGCAAAGCCTGCGACCGCAGCGATGATTGGCTTACGGCAAGTGGTGATGTGCTCCCAACCATTCGTGATGAAATCTTCGGTATAACATTCGACGAAAGTCTTACCGGCCATCTCCTTAATATCGGCGCCGGCCGCAAACGCTTTCTCGCTCCCCGTTAAGACAATCGCACCGATCGACGCATCGCGTTCGAAGCCATCGAGCGCCGTGCCGAGCTCGCGGATCAGCGCATCGCAAAGCGCATTGAGCGCTTGCGGCCGGTTGAGCGTGATCACGCCGACAGCGCCGCGGGTTTCGACGAGGATATTCTGATACGTCATCGGATAAGGCTCCGTTGCAGGAATTACTTGCGGGGCGATAGGGAAAACCCGACCGCGAGCCGGCTGCCCGAGCCGGCGAAATCGAGACGCAGCCGCTCGGCATCGCGCTGCCAAGCGTCCCGCCCGACGGGCTTCCAGCCCAGGGGCGGCAGGCTAGCAGCATAAAAAGCCTCGACTTTCTCACGCGTGGTCGCACCTTCGGCACGCGCTTCCACGATCCGGCCCTCCGGCTTGTCGAAAACTACGTCGGAATTCGGCACCGGCATCAGGCCGGGCATCAGCGGCACATCCTCGGTCCCGGCGACGAATTGCTCGGCCTTCAGTGGCAAGGCAGCGAACAGGAACAGCGGCAGAACAAAGAGCAGCGGCGATGCGCGCATGCGGCGGAGCCTACTCACTTTTGTCGCTTGGGGCAGTAAAAAGTCGAGCGGCCGCTCTGGACGAGGCGGCGGATGCCGCTCTTGCAGTCACAGCCCGGGCAACGCTCGCCCTCCTTGCCGTAAACGGCCCAGTGATGCTGGAAATAGCCGAGCTCGCCCGACGTTTGCACGTAATCGCGCAGCGATGAGCCACCGGCCGCGATGGCGCGCGTCAGCACATCGTGAATCGCGGTCGCGAGCCGCTCCGCGCGCTCGCCCTGCACTGTCTTCGCGAGCCGCCGCGGCGAGAGGCCCGCACCGTAAAGTGCTTCGCAGGCATAGATATTGCCGATGCCGGCAACGACGCGTTGATCGAGAAGCGCCGATTTGATCGGTGTTTTCTTCCCGTGCAAGGATTCCGCCAGCGACGGGCCGTTGAATTCATTGCTCAGCGGCTCCGGCCCCAAATGGTGGAAGCGCGGATGCTCGGCGAGATGCGCTTCCTCGGCATAATCGAGCAAGCCGAAGCGCCGCGCATCGTTAAGACGCAGCTCGGTGCCATCCTCGAAGTGAAAGACCGCGTGATCGTGCTTCTCGCGCGGCATCGCATTGCCTGGTGGCACGATGATCAGCCGGCCCGACATGCCGAGATGCGCGATCACCACACCCCCCTCCGAGGGTTTGGCGCCCTCGAAATGCATGAGGATGTATTTGGCGCGGCGGGAAAAACGCTCGATCCGTTTGCCGGCGATCTGCGCTGCGAGGCCGGGCGGAATAGCGCTGCGCAGATCGGGCCGCGCAAGATCGAGCCGCTCGAGGCGCTTGCCGGTGAGCGCACGCGCCAAGCCGCGCACCACGGTTTCGACCTCGGGAAGTTCTGGCATCGTCGCGGATCGGGCGGGAAATTGATCGGGCGGTTTGGCGAAAAAGTGAAGCTTGCGCTAATTTCTCGAAATGCCGCGCCAGCATAGCCGCGCACCGCAAGCGCGCCAAACCGATTTCGGCTTCCGCGAAGTCGGCGAGGAGGACAAGACGCGGCTGGTGCGTGAGGTCTTCGACAACGTCGCCAGCCGCTACGATCTGATGAACGACCTGATGAGCGGCGGCATCCATCGCCGCTGGAAGGCCGAGCTGATCGACCGCCTGAAGCCGCGGCCGAACGAGATCCTGCTCGATCTCGCCGGCGGCACCGGCGATATTGCGCGCCGCTTCCTCGGCCGCGCCGGTAAGAGCGGCCGGGTCATCGTCTGCGATATCAACGCGTCGATGGTCGCCGCGGGGCGCGACCGCGCGCTCGATGACGGCATCCTCAAGGGCATCACGTGGATCGTCGGCAATGGCGAGGAGTTGCCGATCGCCGATGGCAGCGTCGATTGCTGCACTATCTCTTTTGGCTTGCGCAATGTGACACACAAGCAATTGGCGCTCGAAGAGGCCCGCCGTGTGCTGAAGCCGGGCGGGCGTTTCTTCTGCCTCGAATTCAGCCATGTCGAGGCGCCGCTCCTGCGCCGCCTCTACGATCTGTATTCATTTTCGGTGCTGCCGCGGCTCGGCGCGGTGGTCGCGCGCGACCGCGATGCCTATCAATACCTGGTCGAGAGCATCCGCCGCTTTCCGCCACAGGCCGAGCTTGCCGCGATGATGGGGCGTGCCGGGTTCGAGCAAGTGAGTTGGCGCAACCTCTCCGGCGGTATCGCCGCGATCCATTGCGGCTGGCGCCTCTAAGGGTTTGCACCAGGGTTGCACGGGCTTGCGGTCGCGTTTATAGACAGAAACTACGTTATTAAGGCGTGAAATTAAAAACATGCTCCACGGCCGGCGCATCCTGCTGATCATCTCGGGCGGCATTGCCGCGTATAAGGCGCTCGATCTCATCCGGCGCCTCCGGGAGCGCGGCGCGCGCGTGCGCTGCATCCTGACGGCCGGGGCACAGCAATTCATCACGCCACTCTCGGCCGCGGCGCTTTCCGGCGAGAAAGCCTATTCCGATCTCTTCTCGCTGACAGACGAGAGCGAGATGGGGCATCTCCGTCTGGCCCAGGAGAGCGATCTCCTCGTCGTCGCGCCCGCTTCGGCGGATATCCTCGCGAAGATGGCAGGCGGACTTGCCGACGATCTTGCCGCGACCGCGCTGCTCGCGACCGACAAGCCGATCCTCGTCGCGCCAGCGATGAATTTCCGTATGTGGGAACATAAGGCGACCCAGGAGAATCTGGCGCGGCTCGCATCGCGTGGCGTCAAACAAGTCGGACCCAATGCCGGACCCCTCGCCGAGAATGAAAGCGGGATGGGCCGCATGGCCGAGCCGCTGGAGATCGTCGCCGCCATCGAGAAAATCTTTGTCGCCGATGCGGCGCTGAGCGGCCGCCGCGCGCTGGTGACCAGCGGCCCGACGCAAGAGCCGATCGATCCCGTGCGCTACATCGCCAACCGCTCCTCCGGCCGCCAAGGCCATGCCATCGCCGCGGCGCTCGCCCGGCTGGGCGCGGATTGCGTGCTGGTCTCCGGCCCGACGAACGAGCCCGATCCGCCGGGCGTCAAAGTCGTGCGTGTCGAGACCGCGCGCGAGATGCTGGC
Source organism: Allostellaceae bacterium (assembly GCA_035573175.1). Classification (GTDB taxonomy): domain Bacteria; phylum Pseudomonadota; class Alphaproteobacteria; order ATCC43930; family CGMCC-115725; genus CAIKMD01. The sequence continues at coordinate 5,461 of DATMZZ010000152.1, read as the reverse complement.
CGCCTGTGAAGCCGCGCTGCCGGCCGATATCGCGATCTGCGCCGCGGCCGTCGCCGATTGGCGCGCCGAAGCCGCGACGTCGAAGCTGAAGAAAAAAGCCGGCACCGTACCAGCGCTGAAATTGGTCGAGAATCCCGACATTCTCGCAACGCTGTCCAAAGCGGGCAATCGCCGGCCAAAACTGGTGGTCGGCTTCGCCGCCGAGACCGAGAATGTCGTCGCCAATGCACAGGCGAAGCGCGCCAAGAAAGGCTGCGACTGGATCCTGGCGAATGATGTCTCACCGGCGAGCGGCGTCTTCGGCGGCGAGAGCAATACCATTCATTTAGTGAATGAGAGCGGCGTAGAGGATTGGCCGGCAATGACAAAACGCGATGTTGGTGATCGCCTGGCGCGGCGGATCGCCACCTTCTTTGCCGCGAAAGCCGCCGCGGAATGAGCGTTATCGACGTGAAGCTGAAAATCCTGCCGCATGGCAGCGGGCTGCCGCTGCCGGCTTACGCGACGGCCGATGCCGCCGGCGCCGATCTCGTCGCCGCGCTCGAGGCGCCGCTGACCCTGGCGCCGGGCGAGCGTAAGGACGTGCCGACGGGGATCGCGATGGCGCTACCGCCGGGCTGGGAAGCCCAAGTGCGGCCGCGCTCCGGCCTCGCGCTGCGCCATGGCATCACCGTGCTCAATAGCCCGGGCACGATCGACGCCGATTACCGCGGCGAGGTTCGTGTCATCCTGGTCAATCTCGGCAGCGCGCCGGTGACGATCGCCCGGGGTGAGCGTATCGCGCAGCTTGTGGTCGCGCCGGTGAGCCGCGCGGATTGGCAGGTCGTGACCGAGTTGCCAGCAACGGCGCGCGGCGCAGGCGGCTTCGGCTCGACCGGGACGTGATCTGACGATGCTGCGGCTGACCAAGAAACTGCTATTCGCGATCGAGGCCGTGCTCGACATCGCCTACAACGCCGGGAATATGCCGGTGCAATCGGGCGATATCACGAGCCGCCAGGGCATCCCGCGGCGCTACCTCGAGCAGGTGCTGCAACAACTCGTCCGCGCCGGCGTCCTCGAAGGCGTGCGCGGGCCGCGTGGCGGCTATCGCTTGGCACGCGAGCGGCGGCGCATCACGGTAGGCGAGATCGTGCGCGTGGTGCGGACGCTGGAAAGCGGCGACGATCCGCTCGAAGGCGAGGCGGGATCGCCGCTCGGCCGGCAAGTCGTGCGGCCGCTTTGGGCCGAGCTGCAAGAAGAGTTGATGAAGCAGCTCGATAACGTCACCATCGAGGAGCTGTGCACCCGCGCGCATCGGGCGGGGATTGCCGGCGAATATGCAGCGCGGCTCGATTTCTCGATCTGAGAGCGGCAGGGAGAACACTATGGCTGAAGTTAATTTTCGCGGTCGCGTTTACGACAGCATCGTCGAAACCGTCGGCGCGACACCGCTGGTACGTTTGAAGCGCCTCGCCGCGGCGCACCAGGTTAAGGCCGATCTGCTCGCGAAATGCGAATTCTTCAACCCGCTGAGCTCGGTCAAGGACCGCATCGGAGTCTCGATGATCGAGACCGCCGAGAAAGAGGGCAGGCTTCACCCCGGCAAGACCGTGATCGTCGAGCCGACCTCGGGCAATACCGGCATCGCGCTTGCTTTCTGTGCCGCGGCCAAAGGCTATCGCTGCATCCTCGTCATGCCCGACAGCATGTCGATGGAGCGGCGGCGGATGTTGAAGCTCCTCGGCGCGGAGCTCGAGCTGACCCCGGCGGCGCAAGGCATGCGCTTTGCCATTCAGCGCGCCGAGGAATTGCTGAAGACGCTGCCCGACGCCTTCATGCCGCAGCAATTCAACAACCCGGCGAACCCCGAAATTCACCGCACGACCACCGCCGAGGAGTTGTGGCAGGACACCGACGGAAAGATCGATGTCGTGGTGAGCGGTGTTGGCACCGGCGGCACCCTGACGGGCGTCGGCTCGGTCCTGAAACAACGTAAGCCCGGCCTCAAAATGGTCGCGGTCGAGCCTGAGGACAGCGCTATCCTTTCGGGGGGCCCGCCCGGCCCCCACAAGATCCAGGGCATTGGCGCCGGCTTCATTCCACAGATCCTCGACACCAAGCTGATCGACGAGGTACTGCGCATCTCGAACGATAGCGCCTTCCGCATGGCGCGCGAGGTGGCGCGGCTCGAAGGCATGGCGGTCGGCATTTCCTCCGGCGCGGCGATCGCGGCGGGCATCGAGCTCGGCCAGCGCGCCGACATGGCCGGCAAGCTCATTGCCATCGTACTGCCCGATACCGGCGAGCGTTATCTCTCGACCGCTTTGTTCGACGGGCTGTGATCTAAGGAATAGGCCAATTTAAGAATAGGTCTGGCGCGCAATGGAATTGAGCGAGGCGCAGTTCGAGCGCTACGCACGGCATCTGGTGCTGGACGAAGTCGGCGAGGAAGGCCAGCAGAAGCTGCTGCAATCGCGAGTCCTGGTGATCGGTGCCGGTGGCCTCGGCTCGCCCCTTCTGCTCTACCTTGCCGCAGCGGGCGTTGGCGCGCTGGGCATCGTCGATAATGACGAGGTCGATCTTTCCAACCTGCAACGCCAGATTGTCCACGTCACCGAGAGCATCGGCGCGCCCAAGGTCGAGAGCGCGCGCCGCACGCTCGGCCATATCAATCCTGAAGTGAAGATCGAGACGCATGCGCTGCGGCTCGATGAAAGCAACGCCGCGGCGCTGGTCGGCCAATATGATCTCGTCGCCGATGGCAGCGACAATTTCGCCACCCGCTATTTGCTCAACGATGTGTGCTACCGGCTGAAGAAGCCGCTGATCGGGGCGGCGCTTTCGCCTTTCGACGGCCAACTCTCGACCTTCAAGGCCTATCTCGGCCCGCCCCATCCCTGCTATCGCTGCCTCTTCCGCGAGCCGCCGCCGCCCGATTCCGTGCCGCGCTGCGAGACCGCCGGCATTCTCGGGGCGATTGCCGGTGTGATGGGCACGCTGCAAGCAACCGAGGTGCTGAAAGAGTTGCTCGGCATCGGCGAGAGTCTGTCGGGCACGCTGCTTGTCTATGACGCGCTGCGCGCAGGGTTTCACAGCATCAAGCTGCCACGCGATCCCGATTGCCCGACTTGTGGCGCTCTTGGCGGGACCAAGCTGTGAAATCTTTCGCGATCGCGCTTGTGCTGCTGTCGGGACTGGTCGGCGTGGCGCCTGTTGGTGTGGTACAGGCCGCCGAGAAATCGGCCGAGCCGATCCCGCGCTTCGTCAGCCTGCGCGCCGATGTGGTCAATCTGCGCACCGGCCCCGGCAGCCGCTATCCGATCGAATATGTCTATCGTCGCAAGGGCTATCCGCTCGAGATCGTCGCCGAATTCGATCAATGGCGGCAAGTGCGCGATTGGCAGGGCACCGAGGGTTGGGTGCATCAGCGCATGGTCAACGGCGCGCGCAACGTCGTTGTCCAAGGCGGGCAGCGCGTCCTGCGCGCATCGGCCGAAAACGGCGCTGCACCGGTGGCGAAGCTCGATGCGGGCGTCATCGCCCATCTTCTGGAGTGCAACCCTGGCTGGTGCCGCATCGAGGTCCAGAACGGCGCCAGCGATGTCAAAGGCTGGCTCAGCCGCAACGAGATCTGGGGCCTGCTGCCGGGCGAAGTGGTGAAATAACTCAGCGATCTAAGAGTAAACGCCGCTGAAGCACAGTCTGCATATCGCGCCGTCCATCCGCGATACAGTGAATGATCACGCGTCGGTCATCGATGCGATAGATCAAACGATACGGCTTCCAATGAAGCTCGCGATATTCCCTGAGCCCCAACGTGCGCAGTTCCTTGGGCACATTTCCGCGTTCCGGTAATTCCGAAAGGCTCAGCGCCGCCGTTTCGAGGGCGTCGAGAACTCGGTCTGCGTCCCCTACCGAGTCTGAAGCAGCGATATAGCGATAGATATCTTCGAGATCGCGCTCCGCGCCTTCGGTCAGTAAGACGGCGAACGCCATCGTCGTCTTAAGCCTTTACGCGCCTCCGGACGCGTTTGAATGCCTGCTTCACGGGACGAATTTTTCCTTCGTCCACCTGCCGGTTGCCGAGCGCGATGATCCGCAGCAGCGCCAGCGTTTCCTGTGTCTCTTCGTAACTAACGACATCTTGAAGGACCGCCTTCGCTTCACCGCGCAACGTGATGACAACCGGCTCCTGGCTCTCCGCCAGACCACGGATCACCTTTGGCGCGTTCGCCTTGAAATAGCTGATTGGCTTAACCTGATTACTGAGCTTCATGGGGCGTCTCATCGGTTGTGGACCGAATATAGCCTAAATTCGGTCCGCCCAGAAGCCGCTCTTGGCGAGATCCATTACGCGAAATCGCGCTCCATCGCCGCGCGGACGCGCTCCGGCATCACGGCGATATGGCCGTAATTCTCGTGATCGATGCCGACCAGCACTTGCGCGCCGGCGGTCTTGAACGCCTTCACCTGCGCCGCGGTGAAGGGGAAGCGCAGGAACTGCACGGATGATGCCTTGCCGTCGGGCGAGGTGTTCTCGCGCGTCGGATCGGGCACGCCGGCGACACGCTCGCCGCCGACCTGGATGAACATCTTGTTCTCGATGCCGCCCAGCGTTGCCAGCACCCGCTCGCGGCGCATCGGATCCTCGATCTCGATCATCACTGTGGCGATCAGCTCCTCGCCTTGCGGGATGAGCGGATTATAGGCTTCGAGCTCGTCGGCGATCTGTTGCTCGCCGCCCTTCTCGATGTAGAGCATCTCGTGAATCTGATGCCACATCGTGTCGTAATTCTCGAAATAGAAGGTGACGAACGGCCCGACCTCGATGCGGCGGTCGCGCTTCAGCTCGGTGACACGCTTCTTATAGTCGCGGCGATCTCTAGCATAGGCCGCGGGGTCGAGGATGTCGGCGCGGGTGATCTTGCGCTTGGCTTTGGTCGCAGTGGTCATCGGTGATCTCCTTCAAGGAGGCCGTAGGCGCGGGCCATGAGTTCGATCGGATGAAGCGTCTCGGGCAGCTTCGCGCCTTCGTCGCGCTCCGCCGCAGCGACGCCCTGCTGCAGATGTAACGCGGCCAGCGGGCATTCGGACGACAGCACCGCTTTGTTATCGCGCGCCGCTTGCCGCGCCGCCGGGCGGCCAACCTTCATGGCGATCGCGAAATTCTCTTTCTTCACGCCCCAGCTGCCGCCATGGCCGGAGCAGCGCTCGATCACGTCGAGATCCGCTTCAGGCAGCAGCCGCAGCATCTCGGCGGCTTTCGCGCCCATATTCTGCGCCCGCGCATGGCAGGCGAGATGGAGGCTGATGCCACCGGGGATGGCGCTGAGGCCCGGTGCGAGCCCCTCTTTCTTGGCGATATCGATGACATATTCGGTGAGATCGAAGGTCGCGTCGGAGAGGCGTTTGACATCCTCATCGCCCGGCAAAAGCAGCGGCCATTCGAATTTCAGCATCAGCGCGCAGGACGGCACGA
>DATMZZ010000151.1:0-3491 GCA_035573175.1 Allostellaceae bacterium | reverse complement strand
TGCTCGTTGATGAGGCCCATCCGCTCGGGCCCGAAGAGGATGCCGCTCGCCTCGCCCGCGCCGACGAAATCGCGCACTTCGGTCATCGCCTGGCGCGGCGTGACGATGCGCTTCACCATGTAGCGATCGCGCGCCGTCGAGGCATAGACATGCTTCAGATCGGTGATCGCTTGTTCCACCGTATCGAAGAGTTTGGCGCGTTCCAGCACGACATCGGCGCCGCTCGCGGCGGCCTGCGCATGCGGATTGGGCCAGCCGTCGCGCGGATTGACGATGCGCATTTCGGTGAGGCCGCAATTATACATCGCGCGCGCCGCCGTCCCGATATTCTGGCCAAGCTGCGGCTCGACCAGGATGATCGCGGGCCCGCCTTCCAGCGCTGTGCGGCGATGATCGGTACCGGCCACGACTATCTCACCACGTCATTGCGAGGAGCGACGCGACGAAGCAATCCAGAGTCGCGGCACGATCCTGGATTGCTTCGCTCCGCTCGCAATGACGATGAAAAAACATCACGTCGAGCGCCGCGCGCGCCAGAGCTTGTAGGTCAGGCTGTCGTGGAGCGCGTTATAGGAAGCGTTGATGATGTCGCTCGAGACGCCGACCGTCGACCAGGTCTCGCCGCCCTCCTCAGCGCTCTCGATCATCACGCGCGTCACCGCACCGGTGCCGGCTTGCGGCGTCAGAATGCGCACTTTGTAGTCGCTAAGCTGGATGCCTTGCAGCTCAGGAAACGCCGGCATAAGCGCCTTGCGTAATGCCGTCGCCAGCGCGTCGACCGGCCCGTCATGGCTCTCGGCGACCTCAGTGAAGGACCTGTCGCCGACCGCGCCATAGACCGTCGCTTCCGAGACGGTGACAAGATCGCCTTTCGCGTTCCAGCGCCGCTCGTCCATGACGCGGTAGCGCTGCACCTTGAAATAGTCCGGCACGCTGCCGAGCATACGCTGCGCCAGCAATTCGAAACTCGCCTCGGCGCCGTCATAGGCATAGCCCTGGAACTCGCGCGTCTTCACCTCGTCGAGCAGCGCATCGAGCTTCGGATGCTTCGCATCGATCGCGACGCCGATCTCGCGCAACCGCGCCAGGATGTTCGAGCGTCCGGCCTGATCCGAAACGAGAATATGCCGCTCATTGCCGACCAGGGCCGGATCGATGTGCTCGTAGGATTTCGGATCCTTCTCGACCGCCGAGACATGCAAGCCGCCCTTATGCGCGAAGGCGCTCTCGCCGACATAAGCAGCGTGGCGGTCATGCGCGCGGTTGAGCCGCTCGTCGAGGAAGCGTGAGATATGCGTGAGCCGCTCAAGCCCCTGCTCGCTGACGCCTGTGCCGTAGCCCATTTTCAGCATCAGCGTCGGGATCAGCGCGATGAGATTGGCATTGCCGCAGCGCTCGCCGAGCCCGTTCAGCGTACCTTGAATCTGGCGTACACCGGCGCGGACCGCGGCAAGCGAATTCGCCACCGCGTTCTCGGTGTCGTTATGGGTGTGGATGCCGAGATGATCGCCGGGGATGTGCTTCACCACCTCGCCGACGATGCGCTCGATCTCATGCGGCAGCGAGCCACCATTCGTGTCGCAGAGGACGATCCAGCGCGCGCCGGCCTTGTGCGCCGCCTTGATGCAATCGAGCGCGAAGCTGGGATTGGCTTTGTAGCCGTCGAAGAAATGCTCGGCGTCGAACACGACCTCGTCGAGCGTCGACGCGGCGTGCTTCACCGAATCCGTGATCATCGCGACGTTTTCATCGAGCGACACGCCGAGCGCGACCTTGGCATGAAAATCCCAGGTCTTGCCGACGAGGCAAGCGACGCGCGCATTGCTGCCGGTGATCGCGGCGAGGCCGGGATCGTTGGCCGCGCTGCGGCCGCTGCGGCGGGTCATGCCAAACGCCGTGATGCGCGCATGGCCGAGTTTCGGGAGCTTGGCGAAGAACGCGTCGTCGGTCGGGTTGGCGCCGGGCCAACCGCCCTCGACATAATCGATGCCCAAGAGGTCGAGCTCGCGGGCGATGGCGAGCTTGTCGGGCACGCCGAAATCGACGCCTTGGGTCTGCGCGCCGTCGCGCAGGGTCGTGTCGTAGAGATAGATACGCTCGCCGCTCATCACGCCCTCACGCGGTCACAGGCTGGCAGAAGAGGGGAAGGATGATCGGCGAAAAACGGGGCGTTCATGACGCAAATTCCAGATGATGGGGACGGCAAAAGGCGGACAGCACCCGGCCCCGATCCGGGGGCCGGTCAGCTAATTCGCGACTGGAAAGCCTGCGTCACCATGGGTTTAATCTAGAATTGCTCTCACCGAGCGTCAACCGGCGCGCCGCCAAGTTGTGCCGCCGGGGCCGTCTTCGAGGAGGATACCTTTAAGCGCCAGCTCGGTACGGATGCGGTCCGCCTCAGCGAAGTTCTTGGCTTTGCGCGCCGCGTTGCGCGCGGCGATCGCCGCTTCGATATCAGCGGCGCCTTTATCGCTGCCCTTGAGCCAGGCCTCGGCATCCTGCTGCAACAAGCCCATCACCGCGCCGCCGGCAATCAGCTCGCTCTGTAAGCGCGCCTTCTCCGCCGGATCGTTCGCTTTGTTGAGCTCGGCGAGAATCTCGTAGAGCGCGGCGATGGCGAGCGGCGTGTTGAGATCATCGTCGAGCGCGGCCTCGATCTTCGCCGGGAGCGGCACATTCTTCGCGGGCTTCGGTGCACCACGCAGCGCGAGATAGAAGCGGTCGAGACCTTGTTTCGCTTGCGCCAGCCGGTCGCTCGTCCAATCGAGCGGATCGCGATAATGGCCCATCAGCATCGCCAGCCGCGCCGCCTCACCCGGGCCTTCGGCGAGCACATCGCGAATGGTGCGGAAATTGCCTTCCGACTTCGCCATCTTCGCGCCTTCGACGGTGACGAAGCCGTTATGCAGCCAATAGCGCGCGAAAGCCTTGCCGCCATGCACGCATTCGCTTTGCGCGATCTCATTCTCATGATGCGGAAAGATGAGATCGAGCCCGCCGCCATGGATATCGAAGCTCTCGCCGAGATGTGTCTCGCTCATCGCCGAGCATTCGATATGCCAGCCGGGCCGGCCGCGGCCCCAGGGCGAATCCCAACCCGGGAGATCGTCGGGAGACGGCTTCCACAGCACGAAATCGGCCGCGTCACGCTTATAGGGCGCCACTTCGACGCGCGCGCCGGCGATCATTTCGTTGCGATTGCGGCGCGATAACTTGCCGTAACTCTTGTCGTTGCCGACGGCGAAGAGCACATGACCTTCGGCGGCATAGGCGTAATTCGTCGCAATCAGCCGCTCGATCATCTGGATCATCTGGCTGATATGCTCGGTGGCGCGCGGCTCGACATCGGGCTGCAGGCAGAGGAGCGCGGCCACATCCTCGTGGAATATCTTCGCCGTGCGCTCGGTCAGCTCGCGGATGCTCTCACCTTTCGCCTTGGCGGCGGCGTTGATCTTGTCGTCGACGTCGGTGATGTTGCGCACATATTTGAC
>DATMZZ010000150.1:0-4913 GCA_035573175.1 Allostellaceae bacterium | reverse complement strand
GACGCGAGCGGGGCCGTCCCAAAAACGGCGCCGCCAAAAGATGCTTCTGGGGAGCCGCCGCCATGACGTCTTTGCAAGATTCCGAGATCCTGAGCCGAGTCGGTCCGGGCACGCCGATGGGCAATCTCATGCGCCATTATTGGCTGCCGGCGCTCAAATCCTGTGAGCTCGTCGCCGATGGCGACCCGGTGCGCTTCATGCTCCTCGGTGAAAAGCTGATCGCCTTCCGCGACACGGCTGGCCGCATCGGCGTCATGGATCATCGCTGCCCGCATCGCTGCGCCTCGCTCTTCCTCGGCCGCAATGAGGAAGGCGGCATTCGCTGTGTCTATCACGGCTGGAAATACGACGTCGACGGTAACTGCGTCGATCAGCCCAACCTGCCGCCGAGCAAGCAATTCCTCGATCGCGTGCACGCCAAGGCCTATCGCGCGCGCGAGCGTAACGGCATCGTCTACGTCTATATGGGCAACGCCGCGACGGTGCCCGACCTGCCGGACATCGCAGCGACGCACATCCCGGAAGAGGATGCCGAGATCACCTTCATCGTGCGCAATTGCAATTGGCTGCAGGGCATGGAAGGCGACATCGACACCTCGCATCTGAACTTCCTGCATTTCGGCTCGATGGGGCCGAGCAATTTCGGGCCGACCGATCAGAACCGCTTCGGCGCGCTGCATCGCGATCCCGATTACATGACCGACAACACCGAGCTCGGCACGATCTACGGCGCCTATCGCCCGGCCGATGAGGGCAACACCTATTGGCGCGTCGCGCATTTCATGTTCCCGTGCTGGACGCTCGCACCCTTCATCCAGTTCGAGCACTACCGCATCGCGCGGGCCTGGGTGCCGCTCGACGACACACATATGATGTTCATCATGATCGGTCCGAAGGAAGGCAATGGCTCGACACGGGACCAAATCGAGATGCTGCCGAACTCGACCGATTGGCTCGGCCGCTGGCGCTCGGTGCAGAACCAAGGCAACGACTATCTCATCGATCGTGCCCTGCAGCGCAAATCAAGCTTCACCGGGATCAGCCACATCCACATCCAGGATCAGGCGGTCACCGAGAGCATGGGCGACATTAGCGACCATAGCTTCGAGAATCTCGCGATCAGCGACCGCATGATCGCGGTAACGCGCCGCCGCATCCTGCAGGCAGCAAAGGACCTCGCGGAAAAAGGTACGATGCCGCCGGGCGCCACGACGCCCGATGCTTACGGCCGCGAGCGCGGCGGCTATTTCACCGCGCCCGACAGTCGGCCTTGGCCCGACGTGTATCACCAGCAACTCGCCTCGGTGCGCAACCAGGGCACGACCGAAGCGGCTGAATAACAGAAACGCTGACAACGAATTAGTTCAGGGAGGTTTCGCCATGAAACAAGTTTTGTTTGCGGCGGCGGTGACACTTGCCTCGGTGACGCTCGCCAGCGCCACGGCTTCCGCTGGCGGCAAATACGATCAGGGCGCCACCGACACCTCGATCAAGATAGGCAATACCTTCCCCTATTCCGGTCCCGTCTCCGTCACCGCGCCGCAGGTGCGGCAGATGAAGGCCTATTTCGACTATCTCAACGCCGAAAAAGGCGGCATCAACGGGCGTAAGATCGACTTCGTCAGCCTCGATGACGGCTATCAGCCGCCGAAGACGGTCGAACTGACGCGGCGCTTGGTCGAGCAGGACAAAGTCCTGCTGATGTTTGGCTCGGAAGGCACGCCGACGCAGGTTGCGGTCCAGCCCTATCTCAACAGCCGCAAGATCCCACAGCTTTTCGTGCTCACCGGCTCGAATAGCCTGATCAATCCGAAGAAATATCCCTATACCGTTGCCACCGGATCGAGCTACGGCTTCGAAGGCTTGGTCTGGGCGAAATACATCCTGCAGGAACGGCCGAACGCCAAGATCGGCATCTTCTATCAGGATGACGATTTCGGCAGCGACCACATCGCCGGCTTCATGGCGGCGCTCGGCGAGAAGAATAAGGGTATGGTCGTCGGCAAGGCGAGCTACGCCGTAACCGATCCGACCGTCACCTCGCAGATCATTTCGCTGAAGAGCGCCGGCGCCGACACTTTCGTGCTGTTCGCGCAAAGCCGCGCCGCGGCGCAGGCGATCTCCGTCGCGCGTGACCAGGTCGGTCCCGACGCGATGATCTTCGTGCCCTATGTCGCGAGCGCCATGAGCGTGCTCGGCGCGGTCGGCAACGAGAAGCTGAAAGGCCTGCTCTCGACCGACACCGTGAAAGACACGACCGATCCGGCTTGGGCGAATGACCAAGGCGTCAAGGACTACATCGCGTTGATCGAGAAATACGTGCCGGAATCCGACCGCGCGAGCGATCGCTCGTCCGCAGGCGGCTATACCGCGGCGCAGGCCATGGCCGAAGTGCTGCGCCGGGCCGGTGACGACCTGACGCGCGCCAACATCATGAAGATCGTCTCCAATATCGACCATTGGAGCCTCCCGATCTATCTGCCGGGCATCAGCATCAGCACGACCCCCGACAATCTTTTCCCGATGCGGGTTACGCAGATGAAACGCTACAACGGCACGCGTTGGGAAATGATCGGAAAGCCGATCTCCGAATCGGAATAAGCGCCCGTTTCGGCACCCTGCCTTCCCGCGCCACCGCCTTCCGTGTAGGATGCGCGGGAAGGTTCACTTTCATAAGCGATGGGTGCATGACCGAACATAAGCCCCTGATGACGGGCAAGCGTGGCCTCATTATGGGCGTCGCCAACGACCGCTCGATTGCCTGGGCGATCGCGCAAGCCGTTCATGCACAGGGAGCGGAGCTCGCCTTCACCTATCAGGGCGATGCCTTCGGCAAGCGCGTGAAACCGCTCGCCGAGACCGTCGGCAGCGACATCGTGCTCGATTGCGACGTGACGAACGAGGCGAGCCTTGACGGGGCCTTTGCGGCGCTGAAAGAGCGCTGGGGCCGGCTCGATTTCCTCGTTCACGCGATCGCCTTCTCCGATCCGAGCGAGCTCAAGGGCAAATACGTCGACACCACACGCGCGAATTTCCTCCGCAGCATGGATATCTCCTGCTTCTCCTTCACCGACGCAGTGCGGCGCTCCTCCGCGCTGATGACCGAAGGCGGCAGCGCCGTGACCTTGAGCTATTTCGGCGCCGAGCGTGTCATGCCGCATTATAACGTGATGGGCGTGTGCAAGGCCGCGCTCGAGGCCAGCGTGCGCTATCTCTCCGTCGATCTGGGCGGCCAGGGCATTCGCGTCAACGCGATCTCGGCCGGCCCGATCAAGACGCTCGCCGCGTCGGGCATCGGCGATTTCCGCTACATCCTCAAATGGAACCAGTACAACTCGCCGCTGAAGCGCAACGTCGCGCTCGAAGAGGTCGGCGGCGCCGGCCTTTATTTGCTGAGCCCGTTGAGCGCGGGCGTCACCGGCGAGGTCCATCACGTCGATTGCGGCTATCACGTCGTCGGCATGAAGGCGGTCGACGCGCCTGACATCTCGGTCGTTTAAGGGGCCGCCGTGGCCGGCAATAGCTTCGGCACGATCTTCCGCTACACGAGTTGGGGCGAGAGCCACGGACCGGCGATCGGCTGCGTCGTGGACGGCGTGCCGCCGCTCATTCCACTGAGCGAGCCCGACATCCAGCAATATCTCGACAAGCGCCGGCCCGGCCAGAATCGCTTCACGACGCAGCGGCAAGAACCCGATCAGGTGAAGATCTTGTCCGGCGTGTTCGAGGGCAAGACCACCGGCACGCCGATCGGTCTCCTGATCGAGAACGAAGACCAGCGCTCGCGCGATTATGAGGCCATCAAGGACAGTTTCCGTCCCGGCCACGCCGATTACACCTATTGGGCCAAATACGGCATCCGCGATTATCGCGGCGGTGGCCGCTCCTCGGCGCGCGAGACCGCGATGCGTGTTGCCGCCGGCGCGATCGGCCGCAAAATCCTCGGCGACAAGATCCGCATCCGCGGCGCGCTCGTGCAGATGGGGCCGCATAAGGTCGATCGCGCGAAATGGGAGTGGAGCGCAGTCGAGGATAATCCCTTCTGGTGCCCCGACCGCCAGATGGCGCAGCAATGGGAGGGCTTCCTCGACGGCGTGCGCAAAGCCGGCAATTCGGTCGGCGCGGTGATCGAGATCGTCGCCGAAGGTGTGCCCGTCGGCTGGGGCGATCCGATCTACGGCAAGCTCGATGCCGATCTCGCGAGCGCGATGATGGGTATCAACGCCGTGAAAGCGGTCGAGATCGGCGCCGGCCTCGCCGCCGCCACTCTCACCGGCTCCGAGAACGCGGACGAGATGCGCATGAAGGACGGCAAGGTCGAGTTCCTCTCGAACAATGCCGGCGGCATTCTGGGCGGCATCTCGACCGGGCAGGACATCGTCGTGCGTTTCGCGGTGAAGCCGACGAGCTCGATCCTCTTGCCGAAAAAAAGCGTCGACGCGCACGGCAAGGAGATCGAGGTACAGACCAAGGGCCGCCACGATCCCTGCGTCGGTATCCGCGCCGTGCCGGTCGGCGAAGCGATGATGGCGGCGGTCCTCGCCGACCACATGCTGCGCCATCGCGCGCAATGCGGCTGAGCCGATGCGGACGCTCTGGCGCGTCATTGTCAGCTTCTTCGCGATCCTCGGCGTCGTTGTCTTTCTCATCATCGCCGGCGGTATCGCCCTCTTCGCTGTCGCTCAATCGCGCGGTCCACATATCGGCGAGGGCACGGTCCTCACCCTCGATCTGACGCGGGCGCTGCCAGACCAACCGCCCGATAGCGGGATCGAGCGCCTGCTCTATCCTAATCGCCTGACCTTGATCGAGGCGCTCAATACGATCGAGCGCGCGAGCAATGATTCGCGCATTACGGGCCTCGTCGCGCGTATCGGCGATAGCAATATGGGCCTCGCCGAGGTCCAGGAGTT
>DATMZZ010000149.1:0-2029 GCA_035573175.1 Allostellaceae bacterium | reverse complement strand
TGTACCGCGTGGCACGACGCGATCGCCGATCGCGGCATCGCCTTCGAATGGATAGGCGAAAGCGCTCTGGCCCGGCGGCAGATCGAAGCTTGCCGAGGCGCCCGCCGGCAATTCGACATCGAGACAGGTCGGCGCCGTGGCGATGCCGTTGACCGGGCCCACGACATTGCCGACCTTGCCGGCAATGACATGCACCTTTACGCCATCCGGCAGTTCGGCAACCGGCACCTGCTCGGGCTCGATTTCCTGATAACGCGGCGCGGTCATCTTGTCGGCGGCGGGCAGATTCACCCAAAGCTGGAAGCCCCACATCAGCCCGTCTTCCTGCTCCGGCATTTCGGAATGCACGATGCCGCGGCCCGCGGTCATCCACTGCACGCTGCCCGGACGCAGCAGACCGCTATGGCCTTTGTTGTCGCCGTGACGCATGCGCCCCGCGAGCATATAGGTCACGGTCTCAAAGCCGCGATGCGGATGATCGGGAAAGCCGCCGATATAATCGGCGCCGTCTTCCGAGCGAAACTCGTCGAGCAGCAGGAACGGGTCGAGCTCGCTTAAAGCCCGATTGCCGATGACGCGGTTGAGCTTCACGCCAGCGCCGTCGCTCGTCGGCTGGCCCTGCGATAGTTTCACCACCTGGCGGATGCCGCCGGTCTGGTCGAGCATGATCTGGCCCTCTCAATGAAATTGCTTGAGGGCATATATAGGCATCCGGTCAAGGGCCGGCGATGCCGGCACTCTTCGGCCAGGCCTTACAGGGCTTTCGGGCTTATGATGCTTTCGGGGCTTCGACGAGATCGTCGATCTTGTCGCGCAGCGTCTTCGCCTTGTCGCTCGGCAGCGCGTAGATCCAGGGCGAGACCTTGGTGTTGAGATCGGCCGCCGTCTTCTGGCCATCGCCGGTGCCGGTAGCAGCGATCTTCGCCCAGCTCTTGCCGTCCTTGTCGGCGAGATCAATCGCGATCGTCTCGCCATTGAAGGCGACGAATTGCGCGTGGCTGACGCCGCTGGTCGGGAAGGCGAAATTCTTCGCCGGCTGCACATCATCGAGCTGCAGCTTGCTCAGCGTGCCCGCCGCATCATCGAGGATGCTGTCGTATTTGAGCTTCTTGTCTTTCGGCATGTTCGCGAGGGCGAGCTTGTCGCCGGCCTTGTCGCGGCTGATCGTGATGCTGCTGCCGTCGGCTTGTGTCAGCACGAGCTTCTGTACCTGCGCGCCGGGCAGATCGAGCAGCGTCTTGTCGAGCCAATCCGCCGTGTTGCCGGCGAGGTCGAGCTTGCCGCGCGCCAGCCAGGATTGCGCCGTGCCGGGCTTCCTCACATAGACGCCGCCCTCGCCGCCGCCGAGTTGATCGTCGCGATGCTTGCCAGTGATGACATCGCCCATCAGCGCGCCCTTGGTGTCGGCGAGCGTCACCATGGTCGATTTCGAATCCTTGCCGCCCGCATCCTCGACTTCGAGCCGCGGATAGGAGGCCGCCTTCGTGGTCTTGGGTTCGACGTAGATGAGATCCGCGAGAGCCAAGAGCGCCTGGCGTACCTTGGTCACATTGGCAGGGTAATTGCCGCGCTCCTCGATCGACCATTTCTCGCCATCGCGCACCAGCGTCGTCTTCTGATCGCCATGGACGATGGCCATGCGGCCGACATTGCCGAGCCGCGATGCCACTTCGGGCAGCACCGGCTTGCCGGCGAGCGGATCGGGTTGCGGTCCCGTCGTGCGCGCCACCACTGCGGCTAGGGCGACCGCGACGACCGTCACCGCGACCAAAGAGATGAGGCCTTTGTGCTGCATGACGTTCCTCTTACACGGCCGCGACGCTGCGCGCCTGGCGCTTGCGCCGACGGAAACGCACCCAGCCGACAATGATGGCAACGATGGCGACGAGGATCGGCACCAGCGCGATATCGAAGAATTCCGTCACTGCCTGCAGCTTGTTGATGTCCTGACGCAGCGCGAGCTGCACCTGACGCAATTGCTGGCGGATCGACAGCATGTCGTTGCGGAAATTGTCGATCGTCTGCTCTT
>DATMZZ010000148.1:0-2478 GCA_035573175.1 Allostellaceae bacterium | reverse complement strand
TGCGGTGATGAAGGGCAGCGACCACATGCCGATCAGCATCAGCACGAGGCAGGTCGTCATGGTGCGGCGCAAGCCGAAGCGCTCGACGAAGCTCGCCGAGAACGGGCCGACGAGGCCGAACATCATGAGCTGCACGGCGATCGGGAAGGAGACGACGGCGCGGCTCCAGCCGAATTCCTCTTCCCACGGCACCAGCATTACCGCCGAGGTCGCGCGCATGCCGGCCGCCACCAGCAGGACGACGAAGGTCACGCCGACGACGATCCAGGCGTAGTGCAGCTTCTTCTGAGCTTGCAATGCTTGCTCGGCCATACCGGTCAGACTCCTCGGCCAAATTCCCGAGTCAGTAGATAAGGCATTTTGCCGCTGATGTCGCGCCTGCGCGAATCGCGCCGCGCGCATGGCTGAAATGCGGATCAACAAACATTCAGAAGTGAGGTCAGTCTTCCGATGATCAAATATGCTCTGTCCGGGCGCTTGCCCGATAATCACCACCTAATACGCGGCCTTTCCTGTGATGGGGAAGGGGTGTTCCTCGCCGGTGATGTGCCCCTGATCTACCGCCGTGGCAGAGCGTCATCTGGCGCCGTGGCAGAGCGTCATCTGGCTTTTCCTACGCGCCTCGTCCGGGACGCGAACTCGAAAGGTTACTAGCCGCAGCATACGGCGAGGAGATGGACTTCTCTGCCCAAATCTCGGGTCTACAGCTGGTCGCGCGGTATATGAATGAAGGCAAATGGGCCTTAGCCAAAATTGCTGCGGTCCATCTTCGCCTTCCGGAAATCAGCGATGATCTTGCGCTCGCGAAACTTCTCGCGACCGAAGCGCGCTACCTTGCGAAGAGCTGCTCGAGCTGTGGTCAAAAATCCGACCCCAAGAGTAGAGCAGTCGCCAAGCGCGACGTTTCAGGTGAGCCGCGTGTTCCGGCGGGCGAAAGTGGTGGCGGCGAATGGACGAGCGATGGTGGTTACGAGCGGCAGCTAGCAAACCCGCTCGTTATTCCGGCACAAGCAATCGCGCCGCCGATGCCAATTCCAGCTCCATTAGAGATTCCGCTGCCGCCGACTGAGGTTGCGCCGTTCCCGTTTTCGCTGCCGGGGGCTGGTCTGCGACCACCTCCTCTTGTCAATCCGTATCCCAATAAACGTAAATGTGTAGAAGAGTGGGCAGAAGCCGAAGAATTCTGTAAGCAGATGGAAAGTGAAGGCAAGCTTGTCGCTGGCCCTCGGGGGAAGCGAACGCGGGGCTATAGCGGTTTCGGTAAAGATTATAACAGCTGTGTCTTGGGACGCGTATCCGAAGAGTGCGGCGGGAATCCGACTGCCTAGGAGAAGTGATGTCAGAAAATTATGAAGACGAATTGGAGCGGCAAATGCTCATTCTGCGTACCGATCCAAAACGGTATCTCGAACTTGCAGAAGAACGTATTCTCGCGAATCCGGATAGTTCCGGTGGATATTTTGACCGGTATCAAGCGCATTTTCGCTTGGCCCAATATGATTTGGCGCTTGCGGATTTGGACAAGGCTCTCGCTCTCAAGCCGCATTGGATCTTCTATGAGGCGCGGGGCGATGTCCTGCGTGCGCTCAAGCGCTATCGAGACGCCCTCGACGATTATAATCGAGCGGAAGCAACAGATACCGAAAGATGGCGCGGTGGCTTCGGTCGGCTCTATCGTGCAGAGTGTCACGCGCGCTTAGGTAATGAGAAGGCCGCGCTCGAAGATTGCGCCGCCTTACGCGACGATCATTGGACGCCGGGGCATCTCGGGATAGCTGGCAACAAGCAACAAGTCGCGGAAGAACTGCGTCGGCTCGCTCGTCAAGCGCGCAAGCCGCGCCTCGTTTAGCTCCGTCGCTTCGTTTTCGCTGTCGGCGATGCGGTCAGTGGATCGTCGGGCCAGGGGTGTTTGGGATAGCGGCCGCGCATCTCGCCGCGGATCTGCGGATAGGAATTCTTCCAGAAGCCGGCGAGGTCGCGCGTCACTTGCAGCGGCCGTCCCGCGGGCGAGAGCAGATGCACGAGCAGCGGCACCTTGCCGCCGGCAATCGCAGGTGTCGCTGTCGCGCCGAACATCTCTTGCAGCTTTACCGCCAGCACCGGCACGTCACCGCTGGCGTAATCAATGGCGATGCGCGAGCCGCTCGGCACCTCGATATGGCTCGGCGCAAGGGCGTCGAGCTGGCGACGTTGCGCGTAGTCGAGGCGTGCCGAAAGCGCCTCGGCGAGATCGATCTGGCCGAATTGCGCGCGCCGCGTGATGCCGGTGAGATAAGGCGCGAGCCAGTCTTCGACGCTGGCGAGCAGCGCGGTATCGGAGACATCCGGCCATTCCGCGCCGAGCGTGCGATGGAGGAAGTCGATGCGTCCGCGCAGGCTCTCGGCGTCGCGCGACCACGACAAGGCGGCGAGGCCCAATTCGCGGATGCCGGTAAGCAGCGCCGCGGTTACTTGCTCCGGCGGTGCATTGCGCAGCGG
>DATMZZ010000147.1:0-8103 GCA_035573175.1 Allostellaceae bacterium | reverse complement strand
TAACGGCCGGGTGACGCTCGGCTATTTCCGGCGCCGTACGCATCGCGTGACCGAAATCCGCACTTGCCTCGTCGCCGATCCGGCAATCATGGCGCTGCGCGAGAAGCTCGCGCCGCTGCTCGCGCCCATCCTCACCGAAGGCAAGGACGCGGACATCTTCATCCAGATGATCGGCGGCCGCTTCGAGCTCGCCATCACAGGTCCCGTCGGCAAAAAGGGAAAACCCGATCTGCCGGTGCGCGAGGCGATCGCCGAGCTCGCGCACAAGGCCGATATCAACCGCATCTCCTGGCGCGCGCGCGAACGCGATCAGCGCGACGACATCGAGGTGATGATCGAGCGCAATCCGCTGATCGCGAAATTCGGCGCGCTCGACGTCGCGCTGCCGCCGCTCGCTTTCCTGCAGCCGACTCAAGCCGGCGAGACTGCGCTGGTCGAGGCGGTGATGGAGCTATTGCCGGCGAGCGGCAAATTCGCCGATCTCTTCGCGGGCAGCGGCACCTTCAGCGGCCCGATGCTGGGGCGCGGATCGGTCCATGCTTATGAGAGCGTGGGTCCCGCCATCCGCGCGCTCGACAAGGCGAGAGGCCCGCTGCCGCTCAAAGCCTTTCGCCGCGATCTCGATCGTGAGCCGCTGCGGCGCGAGGAAGCCAATCGCTACGACGCGATCGTCTTCGATCCGCCGCGTGCCGGTGCGGCCGAGCAAGTGAAAGCGCTTGCATCGGCCAAAACGCCGCTGCTGATCGCGGTCTCCTGCAATCCGGCGACCTTCGCGCGCGATGCGCGCATCCTCGTCGATGGCGGCTATCGCCTCGATAGCGTCAAGGTGATCGACCAGTTCACTTGGTCACATCACGTCGAGTTGGTCGCGGGCTTCTCGAAGCGCGCCTGACCTACGTCGTTTACACCGCGGCGCGCAGGCGCCTGGCTTCGACGGAAAGCGGGTCGGCCATGGCCAATGTGATATCGTTCGCGATGTGCCGAAGCTGCGCCAGTTCGCCGTCAGCCGGATGCCAGACCGCATCGCGAAGGATCGAGAACATGCCGGCGACGCTGCCGTCGCTGCCGCGGAATGGCGTCGAAACGCAGGAGGCCACACCGTGCGCGCGGAGCACGTCGAGCGATTCCCGGCCAGCATAGATCGGCGAGGAGTCGATGGCGGGGACGACGATCTGCCGCGCGTTTTGGAATGCGACGCCGCAGGCGCAATGGCCGTTCTCGACCACCGCGAAATATTCGTCGAAGAAACGATCGAAGCCGCGCGAGCCGCGCAGCGTCAGCCGCGTGCCTTCGGCCAGTTGCAGGCTCATCATCGCGGCGCCGGTCTCGGCGCAGATATAGCGCAGCATTTCCCAATGCGTGAGCGTGGCTGTGCCGTTTCCATCGAGGCTGCGGCGCAGCGTTTCGGTCGTGGCGAGCAGATGTTCGCTTCGCGCGACCCGCCAATGGCTGTTGAGCAGCAACTCTTCGAGCTCCAGAACACGCGTTTGCACGCGTGCTTCGCTGCCCTCCGGCATTTGCGCAAAGACCGTGTGACTATTACCCTTTCCGCGGCCCAAGCATCGCCTAGCCTGCCAGAGTTCGTAGTCCTGATAACACTCGGCGCAAGCCTGATATACGGCGCCGCTTATGGTCCTGGCTTGGACGTCGCTTTCGGCGGCGAAATCCTGCCGCGCCTGAATGGCGCCTTTGGCATCGAGAAAATACAAACGATACGCGGCCATCGACCGCTGTCTCCTATTTCTCGCCAGCGACTATGATTGAGAATATGGCGATACTTTGACGCGAGGCTAATAAAAAGACATTCTCCTCGTACAAGAAGCGTGCGGCGCGACGCCGCACAACATTCGGGAGGGGCGGCCATGAAGATCAGGTTCTTCACTCCGGCAATCATCATCAATGCTTTGACTATGCTGTTCTTGTCAGCAACGCTTCAGCCAGCGCGGGCGGCGGATAAGCTGACCATCGGCCTGATCGGTTCGCCCGATACTGGGGGCTGGCTCTACTATATCGCGGTACATGAGGGCTATTTCGCCAAAAAAGGCATCGAGCCCGATTTCATTTATGTGCCGACCGCGCCCGGCGTCATGCAGCAGCTCGTCTCGGGCTCGCTCGATGTCGTCGGCGTCGACGGCGTGGTCGAGCCGATCCATGCGCGCGCCAAGGGCGCCGATGTCGCGATCCTGCGGATGACCAGCAACACGACGCCCTACGAGATGATCTCCAAGCCGGAGATCAAATCGATCAAGGAGCTGAAAGGCAAAACCATCACCATCGGCGGGCTGATGGATATCAACCGCATCTATCTCGATCGCATCATGCAGGCGAACGGCATCAAATGGGGCGAATACGATGTCGTCGTCATCGGCAATTCGGCGCAGCGTTTTGCGGCGCTGAAATCGGGCTCGGTCGATGCGACCATGCTGGTGCCGCCGATCGCCTTCGCGGCCGAGAAGGCGGGGTTCAAGAACCTCGCGATGATCAAGGAATATGCCGGCGACCTGCCGATGGCGAGTGCCGATGTGATGGTGCCCTGGGCGAAGGCGCATGAGGATGTAGCGAAACGCCTCGTTGCCGCGCTCGATCAGGCGGCGGCGTTCTTCTACGACGATTCGAAGCGCGACGCCTCGATCCAGATCCTGGTCGATGCCTCGAAGCACGATAAAGGGCAGGTGGAGGAGAGCTACGATCTCGCGCGCAAGATCGACATGTATGCGAAAGAGAGCAGCATCTCGCGCACCGATCTCCAGCATCTCATCGATGCGATGAGATCGATCGGCGATCTCGAAGGCGTCGCCATCACCGCCGATCAGCTTGTCATTCCCGGTCTGACCAAGCTGACGAACTGACGGCACGCTTTTCCACATTCAGGCTCGCTGTCGGGAACCGGCCCCGGCAGCGCCCGTTTTGTCTTAATGTCGCCCGCCGATATACAGAATACCTCCGCCGCCGATGTGTCGCGGTTGAGGCGCTATACGCGCTTCGCGCTCGATTTTGCGCTCGAGGCGTTGGATCAGGCCGAGCTCATGCCTCTTCTCCAGCGCGCGACCGAATGTGTTACCGCGGGGATCGAGATCGAGCGTACCAAGGTGATGCGGAACCGGGTTGAGGAACAGGACTTGCTGGTGATTGCCGGTGTTGGCTGGAAGCCCGGCGTCGTAGGCTATGCGACGCTGCCACGCGGCATGCGTTCGCCGCCCGGTCGCGCCGTCGAAACCAATGCACCGGTCACGATCGAAAATCTACCGAACGATCCCGAATACGATTATTCCGATCTCCTGCGGGATCACGACATCGTTTCGGTGGTCAACGTTCCGATTCCCGTCGACGACACCGTATGGGGCGTTCTCGAAGTCGACAGCACAGGGCACCGCGCATTCGATGAAGACGATGCGGATTTTCTCTGCGGATTTGCCAAGATTATCGGCCGCACGATCGAGAACCGCGGACGCGAGGAGGAGGGGCAAGCGCTGAGGCGCGATCTTTCGATCGAGTTGCGCGAGCGCGACGTGCTGTTCAACGAGTTGCACCACCGGATCGCCAACCAACTTCACGCGGTCACCGGCGCGCTCGAAGTCGCGCGACGCCGCACGAAGGATCCGAACGCTCATGCCGAGCTCGACAAAGCCGTCGGGCGCATCGCATCGATGGTCGCGACCAACCGGCAGCTCTCGATCGAGCGCGTCGCACGCGAGATCAGCCTCAGTGCTTATCTCGCGCGCCTCTCTGACGGCCTCGCGCGACCCGACAATGTGCAAATCGTCTATACCGTCGATGATGCCAGCGTGCCGTTACGCGTCGCGGTGCGGCTTGGCCTGATCGTAAACGAGCTCGTGACGAACGCGGTGAAGCATGCTTTCGGCCGGGACGGTGGCCGCATCTCGATCGCCTTCACGCCCGAGATCGCGGAAGGCGTGCTGACCGTCGGGGACAACGGCCGCGGCTTGCAAGCGCCGCGTCCAGGCTCGTCCGGCGCTGGGCTGATCGAATCGCTCACGCGTCAGATCGGGGGCAGGCTGGCGATCAATAGCAGCGAAAATGGCACCCTGGTCACGGTGCATTTCCCGCTGCAAGCGCCGGCTGGCCCTTAGAGCAACAGCTACTTCTCGTCCAAGAGACGATGGATTCGCGCGCCGAGCGTCGCGAAGGTGAAGGGCTTCGAGAGGAGCACGACGCCGGGATCGAGCCGGCCATGGTGGACGATCGCGTTGCGCGCGTATCCGCTGGTGAAGAGGACTTTGAGACCGCTGCGGCGGCGCATCGCTTCATCGGCGAGCTGGCGGCCATTCATCCCGCCAGGCAGACCGACATCGGTGAAGAGCAGCACGATCTCACGATGCGCATCGAGCATGCGCAGCGCGCTCTGCCCATCGGACGCTGCGATCACCGTGTAACCAAGCTCCCTCAGCATTTCGATGGTGAAGGAGCGCACATCCGGATCATCCTCGACGACGAGGATGGTCTCGCCCCGACCCTGCGGGGCCTGCGGCGCTGCTTGAATGGCTTCGCCGCGCGCGGCCGGCTCGATATGGCGCGGAAGATAGAGCTTCACCGTCGTGCCGATGCCGACCTCGCTGTAGATCTTCACGTGCCCGCCCGATTGCTTGATGAAGCCATAGACCTGCGACAGGCCGAGGCCAGTGCCTTGGCCCGGCTCTTTCGTGGTGAAGAACGGATCGAAGGCTTTACCGATCACGTCCGGCAGCATGCCGGTTCCAGTGTCGCTGACGAAGATGCCGACATATTGGCCAGGCAGGATTTCCGCGTCGGCGGCATAAGCTTCGTCGAGGAAGACATTCGCCACTTCGACGGTGAGCTTGCCGCCGTCGGGCATCGCGTCGCGCGCATTGATCGCGAGATTGAGCAGCGCGCTTTCGAGCTCGGTCGTATCGACGAAGGTGGGCCACACGCCGCCCGCGAGCACATTCTCGATCAGGACGGTCTCGCCCAAGGTCCGGCGCAGCATGTCGGACATGCCGGTGACGAGATTGTTGACCAAAACCGGTTTCGGCTCGAGCGGTTGGTTGCGCGAAAATGCAAGCAGGCGATGGACGAGCAGCGCGCCGCGCTCGGCGCCGCGCTGCGCCGCGCTGGCGAGACGCTCGAGCGCCGGCTCGTTGCGTTCCGCCAGACGCCGCTTCAACGATTCGATATTGCCGGTGATAACGGTGAGGAGATTGTTGAAGTCATGCGCGACGCCGCCGGTGAGCTGACCGATCGCCTCCATCTTCTGCGCCTGGCGCATGCGCTCTTCGCTCGCGCGGCGCTCGGTCAAGTCGCGGGTGATCTTGGCGAAGCCAATCAGGTTGCCGGACTCATTGCGGATCGCCGTGATCAGGACGTTGGCCCAGAAGCGCGAGCCGTCCTTACGCAGCCGCCAGCCTTCCATCTCGAATTTGCCGGTAGCGGCAGCTTGTGCGAGGGCTCGCGCCGGAACGCCGGACGTGCGGTCGGGCTCGGTATAGAAGCGCGAGAAATGTTGACCGACGATCTCCTCGCGCTCATAGCCCTTGATGCGCTGCGCGCCCGGATTCCAACTCACGACATTGCCGCTTGGATCGAGCATGAAGATGGCGTAATCGACCACCGCGTCGATCAACAGCGACAGATGCTGCTCCGCTTCCTCGAGCCGCGTCGCGCTCACCGCGAGTTGCCGTGCACCGGTCGTCGCGCTCGCTTCCAACGCCGCAACGGCTTTCTGTAGCTCCGTTTCCGCCTTGGCTCGTGCGGCGAGCTCGCGCTGGCTCGTCTGATAGAGCCGCGCGTTGTCGATGGCGACAGCTGCTTGCGCGGCGATGCTCAGCATCAGCCGCTCGGCGAGGGGCGAGAACTGGTCGGTCTTGGAGTGGCCGAAGAACAAGCCGCCAAGCACCTCACCGGAGCGCGACAGTACTGGCACCGCGAGATAGGAACGGACGGGCAGGTGGCCTTGCGGCATGCCCTTGAAGGGCGCGTTATGGCCGTAGCGTGGATCGGCGAGGATGTCGCCGCTGCGGACCGGCCCCGTGCCGCGGAAGGTCGGCTCGAAGATCGCGGTGTTGCGCGGCATCGGGAAATTGGCGAAGGCCTCGCGCGGCACGCCCGAGAGCGTATAGAGCGTATAGGCTTCGCCCTTCTTGTCGATTACGTTGTAGAAGAACGCACCGAACTCGGCCTTGCTGATCTCGACGCCGGCATCGGTCACGGTCTGGACGAGGCGCTCGAGATCGAGATTGGCGGCGATCGCGACGCCGATGCGATGCAGCACCTGCAGGCTGCGCGCTTCTTCGGCGAGCTCGGCGACGCGCGCTTCGAGAAGAGACTTTTCGTGCGCCCACTCTTCTTTGTTTTGTGCCATCGATCCCGGATTTCTGACGTCCCTTTACGACGCTCCCGCAAAGGGAAAACTTATCGGCCGTGCAAGTCCGCGACCGATGCTTCCAATCTATCGCTTATGGACGAACGCCCCTGATTCCCAAATGGTTTCCACGCGGATAGTTCGGTCAATAGAAAGACGGAATATGGCCGAAATGCGGCGCGATCCCACACTTTACGAGGAGTCGCACGTGACCGTCGGGTGGTCGACAGAAAAACGTTGCTCATTGGGCTTTACGTGGCGACCGCGCCAACTCGACGATCGGGATGAGTCTGCCTCCGGACGGCTGGGCTGCCCGCGTGTAACAAAGGTGAGACGAAACCGTAGCTACACCGCGCTCGCACCAGCCGTCAGGTTGCGAGCCTTGAGGGTTTCAGGTGATCGCCTGATCCTTCGTCGCGGCTGAAAGCGTATCCTGATAATTGATCGGGAAGCAGAAGCGCGGAGGTCGACCGCGCGGCTTCGCCATCCGGAGAGTCCTCATGATCGGGACGAGAAGCGCAAAGCACTATCCGTTGATCGCTGTTGGGTTTGCCGGGCGGGTGTTGCTGGTGGCGGTTCTTCTCTTACCGCCGCTCTATTGGCTCGAGCGCGCGGCCGGCAGTTTGCCCAGCGCCGGTTTCACCACACAGGCCGCGTGGCAAATCCATGACGAGAGCGAGCATGCGATCTACATCGGCGGCATCGTTGTCGAGCGCAATCGGCACACCATTGTCGGCGGCGCCCTGGGCTGTGTCGCTGGCGCAGCAATCGGCGCCAGCGGCGCCGCGGTCGTCGGCCTCTTCACCGCCGGCGCGGGCTTTGCCGCGATCCCTGTCGCGAGTGCCGTCGGCTGCGGCCTAGTTGGTCTCGGCGGCGCCGCGATTGGCTATCCGCTCGACGACTACATCGACCTCGATCTTTGAGGCGTAAGCCGTCCCGCTAGCGCGTGCCGGTGGGGCGCGGTGCCTGAAACGGCGTCTGGAACGGTGTCTGCACCGGCGCTGCAACCGGCACGGCGCCGGGAACGCTGCCCGGAACCTGGCCTTGGACGGCGGCTTGGGCTTGCGCGCGCTGCGCGGCTTCGGCGCGGCGGTTCGGGCGCGACGAACCCATCTTCTGGCGATGGCGCCAGCGCTCGACGATGCTCGCGACCGGCTCGGCCGTACCACCGTCCTGGCGCCAGGCTTCGGAGAAGATGAAGGTCTTGCTGCGCGGCATCTCATGCGCGGCGAGCGGCGCGAAGATCACGCGCTGCGGCACCGGCACGCCTTCGCCGATGACGATCGCCTCGCCGGTATGGAGCGAGGGCAGGAATTCGAGCAAGCCGAGCCCTGCTTCCGACATCGTCGCCTGTACCAGCTCCTGGTCGGCCGAATTGCTCATGCGCAGCGCGAACATCGTGTTGCATTCGGACAGCATCTCGGTCGCGAGATCCGAGGGCCGCTGGCTGACGACGCAGAGCGAGACGCCGTATTTGCGGCCTTCCTTCGCGATGCGGGCGAGCGCGCGCTTGGTCGGCTCGAAGCCGAGGCCGGTGGCGCGCGGCGCGTAGCGATGCGCTTCTTCGCACACGACGAGGATCGGCGATGAGCGTTGGCTCCAGAGCGCGAAGTCGAGGGTGATGCGGCAGAGCACCGAGACCACGACGTTGAGGATCTCCGAGGGCACGCCCGAAAGATCGGCGATGGTGATCGGCTTCTTGTCGACCGGGATGCGGAAGAGCCGCGACAGGATGCTCGCCATGCGGTCATCCGTGCCGTAGCGCG